>JAKLPU010000088.1:0-3403 GCA_022013755.1 Candidatus Atribacteria bacterium
AAAAGCAGGTCAATATATTTCCAATTTTTGACTTGAGCTTTTTCTTCATTAAATTTATTGTCACTTTCATGCGCATAATATTCCTTAAAATAGTTATAAGTCTTTTGATTAAACGGCTGTTGTCTTGCGGTATTGTAACCGTGTGTTCTAAAATAACCAAGAGCATTATCGGTCAGATTACCTGTATGAAACGCTTTAATCGCCGCTTCAATATCTGTTTTAACATTTTGTTTTATTTGCATTATGGCTCTATTTTAATCTCTTTATGCTTGTGTTATCCGTTAAAGATTTTATTTGGGTAATCGCAATACCATTGAGTTGTTGAAGCCGCCGGGATTGTGACAATCCTTGACGAATTAGCACTGAGTTGACGCTTTCAAGGTTAGATAATACAACTAATTGCTCAATTGCCGCGTAATCACGAAGATTGCCACTTTTTTTAGGATTTTTTGATCGCCACTCTTTAGCTGTTACTCCGAATAATGCAACATTCAGCAAGTCCGCCTCATTCGCGTATATCTGATTTATTTTTGCTTTAGAGAGCACAGGCGGAACAATGGTTTCCTTGATTGCGTCGGTATGTATTCGATAATTGACTTTGCTAAGGGTTCGTTGAAAATTCCACTCAAGTTTCAAACGATTGTTTTCGTCATCTTTTAAGCGTTGGAATTCTTTTATCAGGTAAATTTTGAATTCCGCGCTAATCCACATGCCAAATTCAAAAGCTATGTCTTTATGGGCATAAGTTCCGCCATATCTTCCCGTGGCAGCTTTTAGTCCGATAGCATTGGTTTTTTTCACCCATTCCTTAACACTTATTTTATAGCTATTCAGGCCTGCCTGACTTTTAATTATGGCGAATTCGCCATAATTAAAATTAGGATTATAAATGTTTTCCCAAATGCCGAGAAATTCAACAGTATTTCTGTTTCTAAGCCAATCAGATATAAAAAAATCCCCGTCTTTGGCTTTTAACATATCGGTTAATGAAATAAAATCCTCATGACCATTCTGAATAACCGTAATCGCGGTTTCTTTGACAATTATAATTCTATTTTTTTTCATTCTGTCACCTCACCACGAGCCATGTTATCAATTCAAAGCTTTCCATATCTTTTACCTGATTCTTCTTTGGGATTACCAAAGCGCTTCTATTATTAGTTAAGCGATGCGCGCTTCGCTTTTTAAATACATGCGCAATCTCTGTTACGGCCTTTTTTAATAATGAGGCATATTTATCCATTTTTTCGCCATTGTTGGTTTCTTTATTAAAAAGTTCGCAAAGTTTTTCATACGGCTTATCGTTTCCCTGACACAGTAATCGGAATATTTCTAAAATCTGCTTTGCGTTTACATAATTATAACGCACTGTTCCATCATCTCGAATATAAACAAGAAAATACGGCTGAAGTGGGTTTACCTCTTCGCTGCCGTGTGTGTCTCCCTTTTGCTTAAGACAATAAATTATGCCTGGTTTTATAATTTCCTTTTCAGTCGCAGTAAAATCATGAGTATTATTTAGCTTGGCGTATTTGCCTGATGGCGAAGGAACAATAGCATACAGTCCTAATGGAGCGTTTTCAAGTCTTTGTTTATTGTTTTCAATATAATTTGAAAGTTCTACGCGGAAATCATCAAGAGTAAAGTCTGTTAAAGATATGGATTCTTCCATTTCCTCAATATCTATCACTTCTTCGCGCAGTTTTTTAAGTTGTTTATTGCGATATTTAAGTTCATCGGATATTAATTCTTCAATCTGGTCGGTCGTCAACAAATTATCATCTGCTGTCGCGGTAACATCAACAAGAGCCATGCGAGCTTCCACCCTCTGTTTAAGATTTAAATAGTTATCTAAATCATGGGTAGGCCAAAAATTAACAAGTTGTACGGTTTTATTTATACTTCCCAAGCGATCAATACGGCCAAAGCGTTGAATGATTCGAACAGGATTCCAGTGAATATCGTAGTTTACCAGATAATCACAATCCTGTAGATTTTGACCTTCACTAATACAATCAGTTGCAATAAGAATATCAATTTCCCCTTCTTGCGGAGCGGTCATTAGTTTGGAGCGATTTTTTGAAATTGGGGAAAAATTTGTAAGAATACTGTCATAATCTTTTTTCCCAAAAATTGTTTCAGTATGGGAACCACAAATTAAAGCGGAATTTAGTTTTAATTCGGTTTGAACCCATTTGTTTAAATTTTTATATAAATACTCAGCAGTATCCGCAAACGCGGTAAAAATAACAACCTTTTTATTTTCATTATTGATAGGTTTTTTTATTTTTTTACGAATAAGCTCTTTTAATTCATGTAATTTCGCGTCGCGATCAGGTGTTACCAATTTCGCATTATTGTAAAGGCTGGTAAGAGCATCCTTGTCCTTTTTTAGCGCATTAAGCCACTCTTTAAGTTTTAAATCGGCAAGTTTGAATTTTAATTTTTTGCCAACCTGCAATTCATCCGATTCATCTTCATTTTCTTCGACCTCCGTAGGTTCTGAAAATTCAATTATCGCCTCATCCTTATTTGTTTTATTTTTAAGAAAATTATTTATTTTGTTCTCAAGAGCTTCAATCTTTTTTATTGTTCTTTCAATGGATATTTCAAATGATTCAATGGAGCTTTCTAATCGTTTTAGATAATTTACCTTCATCATTCCAATAAGAAAATATTCACGGTCGCTTTGTGTAAATGCGGATACTCCCGATGACTCCGCTTTTTTCTTGTAATCCTCTTTCATTTCCGGCTTTATATAGGCGGAAGGATTAAATACTGACAATTTGTATTTCAAAATTTCTTTGTTCAATTCATCATAAGTTGGGAATTTGTTTTCTCTGTCGATAACGGGATATAGGGAAATCGGTTTAAAACGATTTGGGAAATCTATGGCTTTTATTTTGTAGAAAGACTTGATATGCTTTCGACTGCGCGCAATTGTTAATTCATCTAAAAGCTTAAAGAAACCTGAATCAAGTTTTTCGAGGAGCTGTTTCAAATTTCTTGACGGATTCTTTTTTGGATCGGCCCAATTTGTAAAACGCTTTTGAGCGGTTTCCAATGTGGAAGCAATATTTTTAATCCCCGCCGTTAATTGCAGAGCATTATTTTCGCCTTCTGTTATCAACGCAATCTGATTTCGTAAATCTTTAAGCGTATTATTAACAGGTGTTGCGGAAAGCATGAGAACTCGTGTTTTTACTCCTGATTTTATAACTTTATCCATAAGCCATTTGGCCCGGTTCATTTTAACGGTGCCATCATCGCTTGTTGTTTCAAGAGGATTTCCTCTGAAATTATGGGATTCATCTATCACAATAAGGTCATAAGCGCCCCAATTAAAATCGTCAAGTTTTATGCTGTTTGCGCCCGATTTTCCGCTAATTCTTCCCATATCGGT
>JAKLPU010000089.1:0-2679 GCA_022013755.1 Candidatus Atribacteria bacterium
AAAACAGCATTCGGTGTACCAGCCGCAGACCAAATCTCGGGATATTTTAGTAAACATTCATCGATAAACGGTTTTATATAAGTTAAATGCCCTATAGGTGGAACCCCTCCAATAACAAAACCGGTATGCTCTAAAACAAATGCTGCTTCCGCTTTCACTATTTCTTCACCCGCATATTCCTGTATTTTGTTCTCGTTTACGCGATTAGCACCACTGGCAATCACCAATATAGGTTTTTGAGTTCTTTTCCCTTTAAAAATCAATGATTTAGCTATTTGAGCAATCTCACATCCGATTGCTTCCGCCGCATCTTTAGAAGTACGAGTAGATTCGGTTAATTCAATTACTGTCAATTCAAGGCCAAATTGAGATAAGACCGATTGAATCTTTTGGGCACTTTTACTCAGATTCTTCATCATGAATCCCCCTCTCTTAATAAATCTCAGCACATATGCTATAATTGTTATGGTTTATTATAGCATATGTGCGTTATAACGCACAATAGTTTTTGGAGGTTTTTTATGAAAAAAATAAATAGTATAATAGGATATAATCTTAAGAATATAAGAAAAAATAAAGGGTTTAGCCTTGACAAAGTTACAGAAATGACCGGTGTTAGTAAAGCAATGTTAGGTCAAATTGAACGAGGCGAGTCTAACCCAACAGTTGCGACACTTTGGAAAATAGCAACCGGTCTTAAAGTGTCCTTTTCATCTTTTTTGGAGGAAAACTATAATGGCAAAGAGTTATCACTGGTGTCTTATACAAAGATTAACCCAATCATTGAAGAAGAAGGTAATATGATAATATACCCTCTGTTCTTTTTTGATGTGAATAGAGGCTTTGAAATATTTACGATTAAATTAAACCCGGGATGTAACCACGTATCTGAATCTCACGATGATGGTGTCGAAGAATACATTATTGTAACAGAAGGAATAGTGGATATAATTGTCGACGAAAATACTTATAAGTTAGAAAAAGGTGATGCTATTCGTTTCCATGCAAATAAGAATCATATTTATAGTAATACATCGGGGCAACACGCTTGTTTTGAAAATATAATCTATTATTTTGGGCCTGTAAATAAATTATCGTGAATTATCATAATTAATATCTCATATCTCAATAAATTCAGAATTATCTTTTTTTAGATTACCAGATCGGCTAAAAACTATTAAAATGTTCCCTGTAAGGGGGGATTATATCAAAATTAAGGTTAAATGGATAAGATAATATTAATTCAAAATATTTTAAAAATATTTTAAAAAAAAGAAGGATTTTCAAAAGTTTAGTCGTATTATGAATATAAAGTTAAAATTTTATTGAATTATCCTTTAATTAAGATACGCAAACGAATAAATGTATTGGGAAAATAGAAATAAGCAGCCAAAAGGGAAAAGACGCATTATTAGAATCCGAAAGAAAATACCGTACCATAGTAAAATATTTTCAAGAAATTTAAAGGAGGAAGAATAAATGCTTAAATATCTACTCGCCCCCCCCCCCCGAAATTCGGGGTTTCCTTTCCTATGTTTTAATACCAATCTCAAAGAAATATTTTCAAGAGAGCCCTATTTTTTTACAAATTAAGAAAAAATCATTAATAGGAAACTCAGAGGCGGCAGCAAGATAGCCTCTGAGTTTTTTTATTTTCAGGTTATGTTGTCAAAGATGTAAAAAGGATATTAAGAAGTAACTAAAATAGTAAGGGAAGGAGTTATAAATTTGTATGAATAAGGTAATTTATGAAGAAAAATTAGAGGTTAGCTATGAAAAGATCCTCAGAGATTATCTGAGGACCGGGCAGAAGAAAGATCTCTACCAGATTGAAAAGTTCAGCAAGGAGCTGATGGAACAGGGGATTGGTCCTGAGGCGATCGTGGAGATGCATTTAAAGGCTATAAGGAAAATTAATAAAAACAAAAGCACCTATCCCAGGAAGGCCATCGATGAATCCTTTACCTTTCTTATGGAAGGAATCATAAACTATGAAATGGCCTGCCAGGAATATCTGGCTTCTAAGAAAGAGGGTTATTTGGTTGAGATCAGAGAGCTTAACCGCAAGTTGAGTGAAAAACTGGCGGAAATGACCACTCTCTATGAGACCGCTAAATTGACCAGTTCTTCCCTTGATCTCGACGAGATGCTTTCCTCGGCATTCAACAGTGCGGTCAAGATTTTAAATGCAGAGACCGGCTCTCTGATGCTTTTTGACTCAGAAGGAGAAGTTTTAACCATAAAGAAGTCCTACGGTCTAAATGAAGAAATTATCCGAAAGACCAGAGTCAAGAAGGGGGAGACTATTGTAGGATTGGTAGCCCAGAGTGGTAAACCTTTGATCATCCACGGAAGAGCAGATATTTCACCAGTTAAAGGTAGAAAAAAGTATGAAAAGGTGAATTCCATCTGTGTTCCTCTAAAAACCAGGAAGGGGGTTATCGGGGTTGTCAACCTTAACCGGAAAGGAGAGGATAAACCCTTTACCGAAGATAATTTAAAGCTTCTTTTTACTATGGCCGATCTTGCAGCCTCTGCTATTGAGAACGCCACTCTATATCAAAATCTGCACGAAAGTTATCTCAGTATTATTCGGGCCTTGGTCTCCGCCTTAGAACTAAAAGATTCCCATACCAGAGGCCATTCTGAATCTGTTACCAGGTATGCAGTAGCTTTGGC
>JAKLPU010000008.1:0-14647 GCA_022013755.1 Candidatus Atribacteria bacterium
GAAGTAATGGTTTTGCAAGAAGGGCAAATTTTTTGCCAGAAGATATTAAAAAACGACCTTGATCGTATTTCTCAACTATATAAAGACCGTGGGTATCTTTTAATTAATATTAAAGATATTAATTTTGATGAAGAAGGAAAATTATGGATAAATATTTCTGAGGGCCGACTGGAAAAGATAGTAATTGAAGGTAATGATAAGACCAAAGAAAAGGTAATTGCCAGAGAAATTAATATTGAACCCGGCGACCTCTTCAATTTTGAGACTGTAAAAAAATCTTTACAGAAAATCTATAACTTAGGATATTTCGAAGATGTAAGTATGAAATTGGAACCGGGTGCCGAAGAAGATTCAATAGTTTTGGTTATAAAAGTAATTGAGAAAAATACAGGAAAATTCGGTATTGGAGCAGGATATAACTCCGAAGAAGGCCTTATGGGATTTACTAGTTACCAGGAGAATAATCTTTTTGGAGGAGGACAAAAAGTAGAAGCTAAAGTAGAAATTGGTGGTCGGACTACTTATAAACTTTCTTTCCTTGAACCTTGGTTGGGTGGCACGCCTACTTCTTTAGGTTTCGAAGTATATGATACTATAAACCACAAAGAAGATAAGGAAGCAAAAGTAATTCTTGCTGAATATGATGAAGAGAGGCTGGGAGGAAGGCTTATTTTTGGAAGGAAGATGAGTGATTCAGTTAAATTAGGATTGGAATTAAAGAGTGAGAGAGTAACCTATGATCTAATTTCCGGAACCCTGCCTGAAGATATTAATGAAGGGTTAACTAATAGTCTTGTGCCTACTTTTTCTTATGATACTCGCGATAATGTATTTGAACCTACTTCCGGTTGGTATCATAGTTTTTCTTTAGAAAAAGCGGGAGGATTTTTAGGAGGAGATTATGAATTTAACAAATATAATTTAACTCTTAGAGCCTATATTTCTACCCAGTTTATTGAAGACATAGTCGATATCGGCAGCGTTAAAAAGATAACTAATAATTTAAGTAAGGGAGTATTAGCTCTCCGGGCGATGGGCGGTATAGCGGATACTGATTTACCTTCTTTTGCAGCATATCAGGTAGGCGGAATGAATACCCTAAGAGGTTATGATTTTGGTGAATTTTCCGGGGATAAGTCTTTGGTATTTAATGTGGAGTATAGATTTCCTTTAGCTGAAAATTTCCAAGCAGTGCTTTTTGCAGATTGGGGTCAAGCTTGGGATTACGAAGAAAGTATTGATTTTGAGGATTTAAAATTTGGTCGAGGAGTAGGTGTTCGCTTTGATACTCCTTTAGGGCCAATTAGATTAGACTATGGTATTAATGAAGAAGGAGAAGGGAAGACTTACTTTAGTATAGGGCATACGTTTTAGGAGATAATTGACCAATTTACCAATTGACCAATTAAAGACAAGAAATACAAAATAATACAATTGACCGATTGACTAATTAACTAATTTTAATAAGAAAATTCATAGGACAGGCGTTCCCCGTTTTCACGAGGACAGGCCCGCCTGTCTAAAGTCGTTAGTAAGAGACTAGATGAACGGAAACCTATATGTAGGGGCAGACCTTGTGTCTGCCCGTAGGACTATGCGCTAAACGCTGTACGCTCTACGCTAATGTTCGAGATACGAGATACTGATTTCGACGCGATACGCAATACTAATTATTAATATATTAAGGAGGAAAATAATGCAAGTAGCAGAAAAAAGGATAAGGAATGAAGCAATTTTTATTCTATTATTTACAGTAGTAATTTTTTTATTTTTAGGTTTTCAAAATATTGAGGCAGCAGTAGGAAAGATAGGTTTAGTTAATTTGGCGGAAGTTATATCCGCTCATCCTTATACCCAAAACATTAATCAACTTAGTTTAGGCTTACGAGAAGAACTTAAAAAACGTCAGGAAGAATTAAATACACAAGGTAAAGGACTTGATGAAACTGGACTTAAAAAATTGGAAGATAAATTTAATAAAGAATGGAATCCAATCAAAGAGAAAATTCTTGCTGAGATAAAATCATATCAGGCGGCTCGCTATTCAGATATTATTGAAGCAATTAAGGCAGTAGGAGATAAAGGAAAATATGATTTAATATTAAATAGTGAGATAAAAGTGCCAGCTGGGACCGATATTTTAAATTATCCTATTGCTCTCTATGGAGGAGAAGATATTACTCAGGATGTCATAGCAGAGATTAATAGAAAATTAGAAGAAGAACAGAAAGAAAAAAATAAAACACCATGAAACAAAAATTATCCATAGGAAAAATTTTAAATCTTTTACCCCATCGTTATCCTTTTTTGTTAGTGGATAAAATATTAGAGCAGGAAGAAAATAAGATCGTAGGGGTTAAAAATGTTACCATAAACGAACCTTTTTTTCAGGGACATTTTCCGGGACATCCGGTGATGCCCGGTGTACTTATAATTGAAGCTATGGCCCAAATCGGTGGAGTTCTGATGTTCTCTAAAGAAGAAAACAAGGGGAAAATTCCCTTATTCGCCGGCATCGATAAAGCTCGTTTTAAAAAACCGGTTTATCCCGGAGATCAATTGATAATTAAAGTAGAAATTTTAAAAATGGTTAGAGGGATTGGCAAAGCTAAAGCAGAGGCTTATGTGGATGACAACTTGGTAGCTTATGCAGAGCTTCTCTTTACGGTAGTTTAAGGGAGAAAATCGTGCAGGGAATAAGAACAGAAAATTTAGTAAAAATTTACCGAAAAAGACGAGTGGTTGATGATATTAGCTTAGAGATTAACAAAGGCGAGGTAGTAGGTCTTTTAGGACCAAATGGGGCAGGAAAAACCACTACCTTTTATATTATAGTGGGCTTAATAGCTCCGGATAAGGGGAAAGTATCTTTTAACGGCAAAGAAATTACCAAAATTCCCATGTTTCAGAGAGCTAGGATGGGTTTGGGTTATTTAGCCCAGGAACCTTCAATCTTTCGCAAGCTTACTGTAGAAGAAAATCTCCTTTTAATTTTAGAATCTTTGGGAGTCAAAAGAGATGAACGGAGAGAAAGATGCTATTCCTTATTAAAGGAGCTGGAAATAGACCACCTCGCTGATTACAAAGGATATATGCTCTCTGGAGGAGAAAGACGCCGGGTAGAAATAGCCCGAACTTTAACCAGCTCACCTTGTTTTATGCTGCTTGATGAACCCTTTACCGGTGTTGATCCAATTGCCGTTTATGATATCCAGGAAATAATTTCTTACCTAAAGGAGAAAGGGTTAGGGATATTAATTACCGACCATAATGTGAGAGAGACCCTTAAAATTACCGATAGAGCTTATATTATGCATAACGGAAAAATATTGACCTCAGGAACTCCCCAGAAGGTAGCCAATTGTGAAGTTACCCGAAAAATCTACTTAGGGGAGAGATTTAATCTATAAAATAGTATATATGTAGTATATATTGAAGAATACAGAAGCCAGAATCCAGTGTTTACATTTATCTAAAAACCAAAAGCTATAAACTAAAAACCAGTTTCGTATTTTATGTTTATACTAACGACTAAATGGAAGGCTGAAAGGAGTCCAAAAGACATGTACAGTCTTATTTTAGTATTCACACTTATCGTAATAAGCGGATTAATTGCCTTTGTCGGTGACTGGGTGGGCCTTAAAATAGGCAAAAAAAGAGTAACCATCTTTGGATTACGTCCCCACCATACAGCAATATTTATTACTATAATTAGTGGTATTTTAATCGCCATTATTACAGTAACTATACTTGCCATCTCCTCTAACGATGTTAGAACCGCCCTATTCGGAATGGAGGAATTAAAGGAAAAGCTTACTTATTTATCCCGAGAAGTAGGAATGATAAATGTGCAATTATCCACCACCAAAGAAGAACTAAAGAAAAAAACTACTCAATTACAGGAAATGGAAGAGAAATATCAGAAATTATCCGAAGATATAAAAAACAAAACAAGTCAATTAGAGGAATTATTGATAATTAGAGAGGGTTTAGTAAAAGAAAAAGAAAAGCTAAGTGAGGAAGTGGAAGAATTAAATGCCACCATAAAAGCTCTTTACTCCGGAATTGCCTGGATTAGAGAGGGAGAGGTTATTTTTGGGTCAGACGAACAGATTGCGCTGACTATTATTCAAGGCCAAAGACCGGTTGAAGAAATAAAGGAAGAGTTGATTAGATTTCTAAACGAAGCTTCTAATAAAGCTTTAGCTATGGGTGCCAAAAAAGATGAACGAACCAATCAGGTGTTCATTGTCGCTCAAAATGAATTTGAAGATATAACAAAGAAGATATATGATAGCGATAAAGAGATGATAGTAAGACTTTTATCTTCAATAAACGTGGTTGAAGGAGAACCTATAGTAGCATATTTTAATATCTTGGAGAACAAATTACTCTTTAAAATAGAAGAAGAAATTATTTCTGAGGAAATTGAAAATTCAGAAATTTATGGTGAAGTGGAAAAAAAGCTTTTATCTCTTTTAAGAAAAGTGAATATTATAGCCGTGAAAGAGGGGATAATTCCTAACCCTGAAACCAGTTTTGTAGGATCCATATCAGCAGTCAATTTATATGATACAGTTAAAACTATTGTGGAATCGGGTACAAAAATGAAAGTCTCAGTAATTTCGGTTTACGATACCTGGAGTACAGGACCCCTAAGAGTGAGGATGGAAGCCAAACCTATTCTCAATCTTTAATAATATTATTACAGACCAAAAAGTAAACAAAAGACTAATGTAGGTGCACGATACAAAATATTTCTTGACATTTCAATACATTAACAATTATAATAAAATAAAAGCAACAAAAATATAATATTGTAACCGATTATTTGTACAAAAAGTACCATATAAAATATGAACTTGAGGAAATATCGAAAATTTTTTAAATTATTTTCAAAAAAAAGAAGGATTTTTAAACATCGATGTAGTATATGTATTTAATAAGAAATAATGATTTACAGATATATCATCTCAGATTGGTTAAAGTAGGGAGAAAGGAGGTGAAAAAAATTCTTGGACCTGCTTTAATTCAAGTAAAGATGATATAAAAACCAGTTAGCAATCCAAAAAGAGAAAATATGAATGAGGGAACTTAGGATACTCAATTAATAGATTCTCCTTAAAAGAAAGCTGGCTGGAAATATAAAAAACCAAGGAGAAAAAAATGAAAAAATTAGTATTAGTATTAGTATTAGTATTAGTATTAGCACTCCCAGTACTTGCTAATCCTTTTGTAGATGTTCCTTTAAACCACTGGGCATATGATTCAGTTCAAAGCTTAGCCGCAAAGGGTGTTATTGTAGGTTATCCTGATGGTACCTTTGGTGGTGGAAGAACTATGACTCGTTACGAATTTGCTGAAGCAACAGCTAAAGCATTGGCCTATGTAGAAGGTATGGACTTTGCTTCCGCTGAAGATGTAGCAATATTAGAGAAATTAGCTATTGAATTTGCTGACGAATTAGCCAGCTTAGGAGTAACCGTTGCTGACTTAGAGGCTGCTTTAGGTGCAAACAGTGAAGCAATCGCTGCCTTAGAGACAACCGTAGCCAAACTAGATACCTTCTTTGAACCAGTTGTAATAAGTGGTACATTTACAGCAGATTACACAAAAGTTGTAGTTCCAATGACAGTTGCTACTTTGAGTGATGAAACAGAAATAAATATTGTCGCTACCATTAATGATGCAACTACTGCTGGAATTACCGTAACTGCTACAGATGTTCTTTCCGGAGCACCTGCTTATGCAGTAGCCTGGAGTGGTTTCTTTATTGACTATCAAGGCGCAGATTTACAACTGAGAGTAGGAAATGTTGAACCAGCTACTATCGGATTAGGATTAGTTTTCGACTCTGATGACTTTGACGGATTCTTGGCTACCTGGGTTTGGGATACAGAGAACGATCTTGGTGACTGGACTCTATTTGGAGACGTAGAAGATTACTATACTGCAAACATTGGCTTTGCTCTTGGTGACGAAGATGAAGTAACAGTTGGGATTACCGGTTCTTATGATGTATTGGCTGTTGGTTATGCCGGTAGTGCAGATGTAGCATTCGCTTTGGGTGATGCAGATGAAACAGCTATAGCTGTTGAAGCCGGTGTATTCTACGGCACTACATTAACCTATGCAGGAGCATTAACTATTGATACTGCATTAGACGATCTTGCTTTATCAATTGATGCCCATTACGTAACTGCTGGATTTGTTCCAACTATGAGCGCTTTTACTGCTGACACATTTGGCGGAGGCGTATCAGCTTCTTATCCATTAACTGATGAACTTGGTGCAACATTAAGCTGGACCTACGATATGGATACAGCTATGGCAGTTCAAACTCACGAGGTAGAAGTTGATTTACTCTACACAGTTGATGCAGATACAGAAGAAACTGCAGGATTAACTGTTGGCTACGATATATTAACTGCTATTGCTACCATAGGTGCTAACTACATGAACTATCCATTTGCTGATGATTTTGTCTTAAGCGGTAAAGTTGCTTATGATTATCCTGCCGCTACCTATGCCGGTGTAGCTACTTTAGAGTATGCTTTAGCTACAGATATGGCTCTTACTGTTGAAGGAAGGGTAGATAGCGATGGTGCTGCCTTCTGGAGTGCTGAAGCTCAATTGGTGTATACATTAGATACGAATACAGCTTTAACTGTTGGTTTTGAGATGAATGATTGGGATGATGATATCAATGATTATGATGATATGGTCATTTCCGGCACCGCTGGTACTTTAACTGCAGGACTCGAAGTAACCTTCTAATTGTAAAAAAAGCTTAGTAAAATTCAACAATAACCCCCGGAATTTTTCCGGGGGTTATTTTTTTTGGAAAATATTTGCAGAAATTAGAGAATAATATTATAATCTAATTAGTTATTTGGTTAGATAGTTACTTAGTTAATTAGTTCGCAAATAAATTACAAATAAATTAAATAACTATTAAACCAACTAACTAATTAACTAGCTAACTAATAAAAAGGCAGGTGTTCTTAAATGATATTTAAAAAAGTATTTTCTCTTATTTTAATAACAACTTTTATCTTTACTTCAGTTTTAGCTCAATTTTCCTGGGCTGCAGAGATCTCTCAGGCGACCTTATTGCAGGATTTATCCCAGATAGAAATAACTATCTATGGAGTAACCCAGGAAAAACCTTTGGTTGAGCGGGTAGAATATTTAGAAACAGAATTAGTGGGTCGAACTCTCCCCGGAACAATTACTAACAGAGCAAAGCAATTAAAAGAATTTATAATTTCAGGAACTCCTGAGGATCTTTCATTAATATTTAAGATTAATACTTCTCAATGGATATTAGAAGAAAAAATTACTTCTGAGCCTTTAATTGTAAGGATAGAAAATTTAGAAAATATGTTATTCGGTAAAACATCGGATGATGTTTTAGCCATGAGAGCAGAAAGTATTTTTAGTGTTTGTTTTAAAGAGGGTAAACCGCAAGTAGAAGACGTGCTAATTCCTGCGGGAACTCTGGTGCCTATTCGTTTTTTGAGTACCCTAAATTCTAAAAACAATAAAACAGGCGAAACATTTGATTTTCAAATAAGTGAAAATATATTTTTAGATAATAAATTGATTATTCCCGCTAATTCTAAAGGAGTAGGCGAAATAACTAAAGCTAAAAAAGCTACCATTTTATCCCGGCCAGGAAAGTTGGAGATAGAATTTAAATCAGTTTCAACTTTAGACGGGACTTCTCTTAGCTTAATATTAGGAGAAGAGGCAGAAGAAGAAAATAAGAGATTATATCTGGCAGTAGGGGCAGGAATTTTAGGATTAATCATCTTGAGCAGTCCAGTGGGACTAGTTTTTGGGGCTCTGGTACCAGGCAAAAACGTAAAAATAGAAGAGGGAAGCGAAATATTCCTGCAGGTTAAAGAGGATATTACAGTAATAACCTTGGTACAGTGAAATTAGTATATAGTATAATGTAAAATATGTAGGGGCAGACCTTGTGTCTGCCCTTGGTGATTAACAAAACACAAGTTACAAGATTATTCAGTTACTCGGTTTGCCAGTTAAGAGAATTAGCGTAGAGCGTTCAGTGTATATGTTTTGTCATTGCGAGGAGCGAAGTGACGAAGCAATCTCAACTCACAACTTGAAACCCGAAACTTGTAACTAACGACTAACTCAATATTCCACTATTGTAAAAGTAGAATTAGCCGGATAAATCTGAACATCCTGAGAAATCCTATAAGAAAAAACCCAATCTTTTACATAAAGATATGCTTCCTGTAAACTAACCATGGTATCCATATTGGTATCTGCCGGGTAATTACCAGAATAACCACAACCTTCACACAAAGCCATAGTGAATAAACCAAAAGGATTGCCCTCTGCTGGTTGTATTTCCCAACATAGTTGGTAGTAATGACAGGAAGTTAAAACTTTATATTGATTGGTGGTAAGCAGCCCTTTTGGTTGGGCTTGGGAAAAGACATTGATAACCTCATCATTAAAAGATTCTAATTCTACTCGAGATACTATTATCTCTTCTTTTCCTTTTCCGATAAACCCACCGGAATAACAGGAATCAAGAAAGACTACTTTAGTGCCGGGTATTGCGCTTAAAGCACTTTCTAATTCGTCTACACTGATGGCTAAATTAGCAAAAGAGGTCATATCAGCAGGGCAAATATAAGAAGTATTTCCCACTAGAGCACCATGCCCGCTAAAATAAAAATAAGAAATATCGTTACTGTCTGCGCCCGAAAAAATAGAGGAAATACTCTGCAGAATGTTTGATTTTGTTGCCTGCCAATCTTTCAAATAGCCGATATTGGAAAAAATTGTATTTGACGTACCAAATCTACATTGTTGTAAAATTTGACGTATTCTATCTACATCATAGGGAGGAGCAGACAAATCATTATCACTTCCTTGAATATAATCTCCGACTCCTACGCAGAGAGCCCGATATACTACTTCATTTTGAGTAACTGTCCCGACTGTAATTTCTGCTGGTGTGGTTTTGGTAACTCCACCTTCAGTATAAGATATCGTAATAGTGGCAGAACCATCAGATACAGCCGTAACGGTTCCGTTGTTACTTACGGTAGCACAACCAGGGTCACTTGAACTGTAATTACAGGCAGTAAGGTTTACATTCGCCGAGCTTGAGTTAGAATAATAGGCAGTAACTGAATCGAAGGTTTGTGATTCTCCTGTTGTAAGATTTATGGTAGAGGGAAAGACGCTGATTCCGGTTAAAGTAATTTTTGGAGTTGGCGGAATTATAGGGGTTAAAGAAATATTTAAATTAATAGTCCGGTTTGCTATAACATTAATTATACAGGAATAGCTTAGATAATCTGCGAGAGCTAAAATAAGAACATGGTTTCCAGCAGAAATATTGGTTAAAGTAGAAGGAGTAAAATAGCCTGTATCCATACTATCTAAAAAGATTTTAGCCCTCGGGGGATTGGTGGTTATTCCGATAGAACCAAAAGTATAAACAGCGGGGTAATAATACAGGCAGCCAGAGGCTAAAAGTAAAACAGCAATTATTAAAATATACAGTAGTAAATAACTCTTCTTTCCCAGCATAAAAAAGTTTCCTTATTATTTTATTTTTTATTCTTTTTTGTTTTTAATAATTGTAATAAACATAAATATTTACATAATTTGAACCGGTGTGTATATTTTGAGTTTTTTGGCCGGAGTACCAGCCATCAACATCTTCAGCGTAAAAAGTGTGGTAACCGGTAGGAACATTAAAAGTCTTTTGCCCATATACATTAGTTGTCCCTAAATAATTACTGTGTGAATCTAAATAGATATCATAAAACCAATCACTATTAGTAATATTGATGTAAACAGTACCTGTTTGACCGGGATCAGGTATAAGGAAGACAGTACAACCGGTGAACAATCCTAACATGGCAATTATTATTATAATCAAAATACTTTTTTTAAATAATATAGATTTACGCATTATTTTTCACCCCTTTTTAAAAATTTATTTTATATAATCATTATAACCTATTATTTATATTTGACAAGGATTTTAAAAATCCTCTTTTTTTAGGAAATTATTTTAAATTATTTATAAAAATTAGAAGAATTAATTTTTAGGTTGTTGAAGTTTATTTATATTTTGTGACTTTCTGAGAGAAATATTATCTTATGATTTAAAAAATAAATTAAAATTAAGGGATCAATTGAAAAGTTTAACCTCCACAATTAACCCCTTAATTTTTAATTGCATCATAAATATATTATTAGAAGTAAGTAAATATTACTATATTATTCCCAGGGACTAATATTATTATTTCTGGATGGCTGAGCCAGCCAAAATTATCGAAAATTTGAACACTTGCCGTTGTTCCTGCTGTAAGACCTGTAATAGTAACCGCTCCGTTAAAAGCAATCCATTGTCCGGTAGATAGTCCGTTTACCCATACATACCCCCAACATGCACCACATTGTGAATATACAGTTATTGTGCAAGTTGGTGGCGGTGTATATGGTGGTGGAGCAGTTGGTGCACCACAACCAGCAGAGATTACTCCAAGTACTACAATTAAGACTAAACTTACAAAAATTTTCTTAAAAAATTTATTCCTCATTTCTATCCTCCTGAAAAATTTTTTTACATTATACAAGTAATAAAAAAGCAGTTATTAATGAATACGTCCGAAAAAATAAAATTCTAATTTAATTAAAACGAATAAAACACCTCCTTATTAAATTATTAGATCTTAGATCAATATTAAAATAACTTGACTTAAAAAGTACTGTCTATTTATTAATATTCGATACGAGATAAAAAAAATCCTTCTTTTTTTTAAAAATATTTTTAATTTTTTTTAAAATAATATTTTCGACTTCTAATTTATTATATGATATATTATTAAAAAAGGCAAAAAAACAAATTTGCGATGTCGTTGTAAGCAATTATAGGGAATGTGGCGATCTCAAGTGTAGAGACACGATGCATCGTGTCTATTTACTTCAACACGGCGCGCCGTGTTGCTACATTAACTGGCAAACTAAATTAATTGGCTAATTGGTGAATTGTCTGATTGGGTTTTGAATTTGATCGGTAGATTGGCCGATTGGTAGATTGGGAGATTAATTGAACCAGCTAACCAATATAGTTTTAAATTTTGAATTATGGTTTTGCGCTTTTCGTTTTAAGTTTTTAGTTTTATACTGACAACTGAAAACCGTCAACTGAAAACTGATTTTTCTTGTCTAAAAACTATAAACTAAGAACTAAAAACTGTATACTAGCGAACTATTCACTAACGACTAGTTTAAAAGGAGAAATAATTTATGAAATATAAATATGCAATAATTTTTGTTCTACTAATCCTGTCAATTAGCTTGACCGGTTGTTTTTTATTTCCCCCAAGGGATAATACTGCCGAATGGACGGTAATGATTTACCTTGATGCTGATAACAACCTGGAAAGTGCGGGCATTGATGATATAAACGAAATGGAGATAGCCGGTTCAACAACAGAGGTTAATATTGTAGTACAAGTCGACCGAATTCCCTATAGTGTATTAGCTGCAAATAATCAAGGTTATGCTGATGATATTTCTAATGGTAATTGGACTAATAGCAGGAGATATTATATTACTCAGGATTTTGACCCCGTTCAGATAAATTCTCAATTAAAAAGTGATTTGGGTGAACTTAATATGGGTGACCCTCAGACCTTAATTGATTTTACCAATTGGGCAACAATTAATTATCCGGCTAAAAAATATTTATTGGTAATCTGGAATCACGGAGGAGGATTCCGATCCTTAAACCTCACCAAAGATATTGCCTGGGATGATACCAGCGGAGGAGACAAAATAACTATGCCCGAGTTAGAATATGCCCTTTCTGCGATTAGTATTGAAATGGGGAAAAATATTGATATTGTGGGGATGGATGCCTGTTTCATGGCCATGACTGAAGTAGCTTATCAGATAAAAGATTATGCCGATATTTTAGTTACCTCAGAAGAATCAGAACCATTCGACGGCTGGCCTTATGATACCATTCTGGGAGAATTAGTGGGTAACCCTCTTATATTATCCGGACAGTTGGCGGTCGATATTGTTGATAAATATATTTTTTCTTATTCTTATGGTAACGTCACTCAATCAGCAATTGACCTAAGTTATATGGATACTTTGACCTCCCAGTTATCCAATTTAGCTTTGGCCATAATGGATGATTCCCTGACTCTTAAAAGTAAATATATTCTGGCCTCTGCAAGCAGTCAGTATTATCGAGATCCTGATTTTATTGATTTATATGATTTTTGTAATCAATTATTAGTTTATTCAAATAGCCTTGAAGTCAAAAATATTGCCTTAAACATCCAACAGACTTTAAATTATGCAGTAATAAAATCGGGATACAGTGGTGGAAGTGTAAGCGGCTCCAAAGGTCTTTCTATTTACTTTCCCTATTTTGCTTACCATTATTATTACAACTATACTAATTTTTCTCAAGATACTTTTTGGGATGAAATGCTTTCATATTTGGGATACTAATGGTAATATTATAATATGCTTAAACAAAGATATTTATGGATTATTTTAATAATGATTCTGGCTATAGCCATTTCTTTTTATATTATTTATAATAGGGGAAAAGATGGAGATAGGGGCAAAGCTGAAGAAGAGATTGAAGAATTTGAGGAAGAAGATATCGAAGTAAATGAAGCCCCGGTTAAAATAGAAAAAGGTACAGTAGTAGGAATGAAAGCCGGGAAAAAAGAATGGGAGATAGAAGCCGATAAAATATCTTTAGCCGAAGACAGAAAAAAAACCATCTTTGAAAAGATTAAAAAAGCAGTTATCTTTAAAGACAATGAGCCCTATCTGAATATTAAGCTTAATAAATGTATTGCCGATATGGGAAGCAAAAGTATGGAATTAGTGGGAGAGGTAGTTATCGAAACTAAGGAGGGGGATATCCTAAAAGGGGAAAGATTTTACTGGGATTCGGAAGAGGAGACCTTAGCCAGCCTGGAACCGGTGGAATTAATAGTAAAAGAAAATAATATTATCGCCGACTGGCTGGTAAGTGATGTTGAACTAAACAAACTTGAACTACAGGGAAACGTAAAAGTAACTTTTAAAATCGAATAAATTCTTGTATCTTACAACTTTAACCAATTAATCAGGTAACCAATTAATCATCTAACTAAATTCAATCGAAAGGAGTTTTTATGTATAATGAAAAATTGTAAAAAATTCTGTCTTAATATATTTTTAATAATGTTTTTTAGCTTGTCTCTAATTATATTTTTATCATTTTGTGCTTCTGCCCAGGAAGAAAAAAAAGAGACTGAAGAATCGGTGGTAAATATAGAGGCAGATAATGTAACTTATGATAAGAGTACTGATAAAATGGTCTTTGAAGGAAATGTAACTATTATCCAGGAAGATATCACGCTAACTGCTCAGGGAGCTGATTTTGATGTAGATAAAAAGATTGGCCAGATAAAGGGTGATATAAAATTAGTCCAGAGCGATATTACCATTACCGGCGAAACTCTTGAAGCTTTTCTTAATGATAAGAAGTACATCTTTCAGGAGAAAGTAATATTGGTTCAAGAGCGAAAAGACAAAGAAGATAAAGAAGATAATATTATCTGGAATTGTAGCAAACTGGAGATTTTTACTGAAACCAAAGACTTAACTGCCACCGGAGAAGTAAAGATTTTAAAGAAAGATTACACCATCACTGCCGAGGTAGCAGTATATAATGACAAAGAACAGAAGATTACTTTGACAGGTAAAGTAAGAATAGACGAAGAGGGAGGCAGATGGATTACCGGAGAGAAAGCGGTCTTTTATATTGATAGCGAAAGATTAGAAGTAGAAGGAAATGTCCGAAGCGGCATCAAATTAGATTAAAGTAACCCAAAGGTGCCAGGCACCTTTGGGTTACTTTTGGCAGAGAGGGGCGATTTTATGGGAATTATAAATATAAAAAAAATAATAATTTTTCTATTAGCAATAGGGGTAATGGCGGCAGTCACGGGATGTGCAAGGTGGCCTGAGGAACCGGAACCAGAACCCGGGGAAACCGAGTATCAATTAGAGATTACCTTAGAAGTTGAAGGGATAATCGATTCTAGTAACGGAATATATTATATAGCGATGGATGCTGATGGAAATTCAGCTACTGGACCAGGATATGATATTTCATTTTGGGATGATAGATTTTATTATATTAAATTAGAGGATGGATTCTTTTATTTTGCTCAAAAAGAAGAAGGCTCTCCAGAACTTGATTTAGCGGATAGTTTAATCAGTGGAAATAAGATTCAAGTTACCGTAGCTTTAAGTGATTTAGAAAAGCCGAATAGTATCGATATTAACGTTGTAACTACTGATTCAGATAATAATACCTATGATCACCTAGATAGTTATTTTACTATTAGCACCGTGCTTGGTTCAACCGGAGAAGGAGTTATTTCAGGAGGTGGAACTGGTGGAACAGATTTTAATATAGTAAAAGCTACAGCTGTGATCACCACTCTTTATTAATATAATTAAAGGTTAGGAAGTAGAAGTCTGTAGACACACGATGCATCGTGTGTATTTGATTCAATCAACACGGCACGCCATGTCGCTACATTAATCGGTCAACTGGCTA
>JAKLPU010000090.1:0-2527 GCA_022013755.1 Candidatus Atribacteria bacterium
TAAGTTAAATAAAAAACCAAAGAAGGAGAATCTGTATGAAAAGTAAAAAAATTACCAGTATTTCTATATTAGTAGCCTTGTCCATAGTGGCCGGGTATTTTATTCATTTTCCAATTTTACCCCAAGCGCCATTTTTATTATATGATCCGGGGAGTGTATTTCTCCTGATTGGATCTTTTAAATTGGGTCCGAAAATTGGTGTTTTAATGTCTCTAATTACCGCTATACTTTTTGCTTTTATTTCCGGGCAAGGTGGTCCTTATGGTGCTTTGATGAATTTTTTAGCCACCGGGACTTTAGTATTTGTATCTTCTCAAATCTATTTCTTGTATCATAACAAGAAAGGAGCAATTTTAGGATTAATCTTGGGAACATTAGCAATGACCTTAATAATGGTTCCGGCTAATTTGATAATTACCCCTCTTTATTTAGGGGTTAATAGAGATATCGTAGTTAAAATGTTAATTCCAGCTATTATTCCCTTTAATCTTTTAAAAGGGATTATTAGTGGTGTCTTAACTTTCATTTTATATAAAAGGCTGTACCCTATAATAATTAGCAAATAAACCTAAATTATTTTTTTTGATATATTACAAAAATGATTATATAATAAGTTAAATCGAAAATTTAAAAGTTTTTTATATGATGTATGAGGTAGGGGTCGAATTTATTCGATCCGTGTTGTTTTCTTAATCCCTCTGGTGGGCACGATGCATCGTGCCCCTTACAAAATACTTATCACACATTACTCATCACTGTTCTTGTTCGCGATACTCGATACTCAATACGACAAAAAGGGGAGGATAATTTTTATGAAGAATGTTGCCGTCCTGATGGCTGGTGGCCGGGGGCAAAGATTCTGGCCTCATAGCAGATTTGACACACCTAAACAGTTGTTATCTATTACTGGCGGAAATAGCATGATTAGAGAGACCATTAATCGCGTTTTACCACTAATTGATTTATCAGATGTGTTTATTTCTACCACGGAAGATCTCTTTGATAGCATAAAAGATGCTCTTCCTGAAATAGATTATCTAAATTATATCCTTGAACCAGTGGGTAGAGATACTGCAGCCTGTATCGGTTTAGCTGCAGTAGTTATTGAACATAGATATAAAGATCCTGACACCACTATGATTACACTTCCCATAGATCATATAATAAAAGATAGCGAAAAATTTTTAGAGGTAATTAAAGAAGCTTGTGCCCTTGCTCGTGAAACGGGTAATTTAATTACCATAGGTATTAAACCATCACGGCCAGAAACCGGATATGGTTATATCTGTGTAGACGAAGAAGTAGAAAAGACTGAAAATATTACCGCTTGTGTGGTGAAAAATTTCACAGAAAAACCAGATTTAGAAACTGCGAAAAAATTTATAAGCGAGAAAAATTATCTTTGGAATAGTGGTATATTTGTTTGGACTTGCATAGATATTTTAAATGCTATAAAAACAGAGATTCCCAAACTTTACAATGGATTAATGAAAATTAAAGATAGTTTAGGGACATTGCAAAAAAAACAAATCGTAAAAGAAGTATTTTATGGATTAGAAAAAATATCTATAGATTATGCGATTATGGAAAAAGTTTCCAATAGATTGGTGGTAAAAGGAGATTTTAGTTGGGATGATATTGGTTCCTGGACTTCGATGGAGAGAATTTTTCCTCAGGATAAAGATGGTAATGTAATTCAAGGTGGGCATGAAGGAGTAGATACCAAGGGATGTGTTATTGTAAACGATGAAGGCTTAATAGTTACTATCGGCCTATCTGATTTAATTATCATATCAAGTGGAGATATAAAATTAATTTATCCCAAAAAACGAGAAGGTGACTTAAAGAAGATAATTAAAAGGATGGCTAACAACGAAAAATATAAAAAGTATTTATAATTTCAACCCAAAAATTAAATAAAATGGTAAGGTAGGGGCACGATGCATCGTGCCCACAGGAGACATTAGGCAACAAAATGGCGAGGGCACAATTCATTGTGCCCCTACAAATAGCTCCTGATTTTTTTATCTTTATCTTTTTCTCTTTCGTTTTCTTTGCTATATACTTATTTCTTAACTCGATACTAAATTACGAATAATTTGACATTAGATTTTAACTATGGTATTTTAACAAAATAAAAATAATATGCTCTTATCAAGAGTTGGTGGAGGGACGGACCCTAAGAAGCCCAGCAACCTATGATGCTATAAACAAAGGCATTGTGTCGGTGCTAATTCCCGCGGAATTACAATTCCGAGAGATAAGAAAAAAATTACCTCTTCGGCATTGAAGAGGTTTTTTAATTTAGAATCAAAAAAAGGAGATGTTAGATTTGAAGAACAAATATTTATTTACTTCTGAATCAGTTACTGAAGGACATCCGGATAAGATTGCTGATCAAATATCTGATGCTATCCTGGATGCCATCTATAAAGAAGATCCTTACGGAGGAGTGGCAGTAGAAACTTTAGTAGCCACGGGACTGGTTATGGTGGCAGGGCAGATTACTACGTATAACATAATAGTA
>JAKLPU010000091.1:0-17238 GCA_022013755.1 Candidatus Atribacteria bacterium
GGGAATTTCTTTTAAGGGGAATGCCATGGCATCTAGGGTAGGAATTCCCAATAAAGGCAATGAACGAGCGTAACATAGCCCCTTTGCTACACATAAGCCAATGCGGAGTCCGGTAAAAGAACCTGGACCTATAGAAACAGCAATACCATTAATTTCTTCAATTTTTAAGTCTAACGTTTTTAATAAGTTTTTTATAGCAGGTACTAAAATGGAAGAATGTTTCTTCTTTAAACCACTAATCGTATACTCTATAAGAATGTCCTCATCTTCAATTAAACCTAAATTGCAAAATTTAGTCGAAGTATCAATTCCTAATATTTTCAATTCTGCTTAGCTCCCCTAAAAAATTATTAAACCTATCTCCTTGAGGAATAAAAGAAATTGTTCTTTGATAGCGATCTTTAAATTTGATATCGATCTTTAAGTGTTCTTTAGGTAAAAACTGTTCAATCTTCTCAGCCCACTCAATAACTGTCAATCCTTCTCCGTAAAAATATTCCTTGTAACTCAATTCTAAAATTTCTTCCGCATTATTAAGTCGGAACAGGTCAAAATGAAAGATGGGAATTTTACCTTGATATTCATTTATAATAGTAAAAGTAGGGCTGGTGACATAATCTTTTACTTTTAACCCCCGAGATATTCCTTGAATAAAACAGGTTTTACCTGCACCCAGTTCACCGTAAAAAGCTAATAAATCTCCCAGTTTAGCTAATTTACCTACTTCTTTCCCTAAATTTTTCGTTTCTTCAGGACTTTTAGTAATGATAGTTAAATTCATCTTGACCTAATCACCAATTCACCAATTGACCAATTAATTAATTCATCAATTAGAGTTATTTTTTGGGCACATATAATATGCCCAGCTTTTTTGACGATTATTTTCTGCGCCGAGTTTATTTAATCCCTATTTTGTTATTCGCGCTTCTTCTTTGTCATTCCTGTGGAAACGGGAATCTATCTTTTTTCCTTTATTTTCTTTACTACATACTAAGTACTATATACTATTTTGTTTTCTGGTTCCTAACTTCTGACTTTTGACTTATACTTTCTTCACTATATATACTCGATACTAATTATCCTATACGCTATAGCACTTTTTCCCCGAACATACTCTTAATTTTATAAGGTTTTCCATTCTTAATAAATAATTTAGGTACTCGTTTTTTATCGGGCATATGTACAACCTCATAATTAATGGTTTTAATTTTATCAGCTATTTCTTCTACAGTTATTTCTTCTTGTCCCTGTCTTCCCCAAAGTACCACTTCGTCACCTATTTCCACTTGAGGAAGATTGGTAACATCTACCATGGTTTGATCCATACATACCCTCCCGATTATAGGAAAACGCTTCCCTCTTACCAAAACCTCTCCTTGATTAGAAAGAAGCCGATTATAACCATCAGCGTAACCTACTGGTAAAGACGCAACAACTGTTCTTTTTTGCTGGGTAGTATAGGTTCGACCATAGCTGATATATTCTCCCGCGAGCAATTCTTTCAAAAAAACTATCCGCGTTTTAAAAGTATGAGCCGGAATTAGTTTTACAGTCTTCTGCACCTCTCTTGAGGGATAAAGTCCGTATACAGAGATTCCCGGCCTTACCAAATCTAACCACATATGTGGTAAATCAAGAAGTGTAGCACTGTTACTTACATGTTTTACAGGAATTCTTATTCCTTCTTTTTCTAAAATAGTTAAGACTTCAATAAATTTTTTAAATTGTACTTCAGTATAAGTCTTGTCTTTCTCGTCCGCAACTGAAAAATGGGTAAAAATTCCCTCTATTTCTATATTTTTCAAAGCCTTTACTTTCTTAATAAAATTTAAAACATGGTTAGGAAAAATTCCAATTCTTCCCATACCGGTATCTACCTTAATATGAACCTTTACCGTCTTGTCTTCTTTAACTGCAAACTTAGAAAGCTTTTCCATTGTTTCATACTTGCACACTGCAGGAGTTATATTATATGATACCAACAATTCCACTTGTTGTTCTAAAGTTAAACCAAGGACTAAAATGGGAACAGCAATACCGGCTTTGCGGAGAAAAATGCCTTCTTCTAAACGAGCGACTGCCAGTCTGGTAGCTCCATTTTTTAAAACTAATGACGAAATCTCTAAAATATCATGCCCATAGCCATTCCCCTTAACTACCGCCATTAACTCTTTTTTTTCACCTATTAATTTTTTAATATTCCTTACATTTTGGGCAATTGCATCAAGATCTATTTCTATCCAGGTAGATCCTAGTAACTTTTGCATAGTTTAATTTTCCCTTCTTTTTCGCGTATCGCGTATCGCGGGTAACGCTTAGCAGATAGTAACAAGTAATGAGTGATATGTGATATGCAATAAGTTACGAGTTACAAGTTTATAAAAAGAAGTAGAGACGTATTCAATACTCACCTAGCAACTTGTTACTGTGCCTTCTAAACTCAAAAAAGCCTGAGGTACTTGATATAAGATATCGCAGGCTATCATACCTCTTTCTCCTTTGATATCTCGGGCTAAATTACCGGCCAGGCTATGGATGTAAACCCCGGTTATTGCTGCCGAAAAATTATCAGCACCCTGAGCTATCAAACTGCAAATTATTCCAGTAAGAACATCCCCCGAACCTCCGGTAGCCATTCCCGAATTATCACCAACATTGATATAGGCCTCTCCTTCTTTATTGGCAATAATTGTTCTAGCTCCCTTTAAAACTACCACAATCCCAAATTTTTGAGCAATTTCTCTGGTAATATCTAATTGATTATTTAAAATATAATCTATATCCTTATTTATTAGTTGAGCTATTTCCCCAGGGTGGGGAGTAATTACCAGAGGAGTTTTAGTCTTTTTCAATATGGCAGGATCCTTACTTAAGGCATATATTGCATCAGCATCAACAACCAAAGGGATATTAGACTTTTCTATAATTTTTCTTACCAATCTTTGAGTCTCCGCTTGTCGGGAAATACCAGGGCCTATCCCTAATACGGAATAATTTTTCATTAATTTTGAAATTGTTTCTTCTGCTTCTTCTCCTAAAGACTGTTTTACCGTTTCGGCAAGAGGAAGGGTCATAACTTCGGTTAATTTTATTTCCATTATTTGATTCAAACTTCGAGGAATTCCTAATACCACAATGCCTGTTCCACTTCTCATAGCTGCTTCGCTGGCTAAATATGCTGCTCCGGTCATGCCAACCGAACCAGCTAAGATTAAGACTTTGCCGAAAGAGCCTTTGTGAGAATAAGTTGCACGAAACGGTAGAAGTGATTTGACTATCTCTTTGGTTATCATATTAGTTTTTATTTTATTATTTTTTAAAAGATAAGAAGGTATGCCAATGTCTTCAACTTTTACCTTTCCTGCAAAGCTTGCTCCAGGAAAAAGCAGTAAACCAATTTTTGGCAGTGCTAAAGTAATAGTATGAGTTGCTTTGATGCATGGTCCTTCAATCTTTCCTGAATCTGCATTTAAACCAGAAGGAACATCAATTGCAACTACCTCCTTGTTAGCCACATTAATCAAATTTATTATCTCAGCTTTTAAGTCAGTCACCCTTCCTTGTAATCCGGTTCCTAATATAGCATCAATAATCAAATCAGAATTTTGTATGGCTTTTTGTATCTCTTCGAGTTTTACTGTTTCTACTTCGATTACTTCGACTCCCATTTTATCAATTATATTTAAATTTTCCCCTGCCTCATCTTTAATTTTATGAAAAGGAGCCAGGAGAAATACTTTTACTTTCACTCCATAATCATAAAGATGACGGGCAACTACAAAACCATCTCCACCATTATTGCCCGATCCAGCAAAGATGATAATCTTTTTTAATCTTAAGTCAGAATAAATATCTTTCAGGCTTTGAAATATTCTTAATCCGGCATTTTCCATTAAAGCAAGACCAGATATTTTATTTTCCTCTATTGCTTTGCGATCAATTTCTCTCATTTGCTGACTGGTAACTACCTTCATAAGATAACTCCTTTGAATTAGTCGTTAGTACAAGAAGACACGGCACGCCGTGCCTCTACGCCGACCTGGTATTAATTCTTTAATCAGCTAACCAGGTAACCAACTAACTAGCTAACTAAATAGATACGAATCAGTATTAATTTTCACTTATCAAATAGACCCTCCAGTATTACTTGGGCAATAGCATATTCTTTGGCGTGAGAAATGCTAATAAAATATTTGCTAACTCCTTTTGCAAAAGCAATATTTTTCAATTTTCCAGATGTATTTATAATAGGTTGACCAAGCTCGTTATTGGTTACTTCAATTTCTTTCCAGTTAGCCTCTCTTAATCCTAATCCCAATGCTTTTAATAGTGCTTCTTTAGCGGCAAATTTTCCGGCATAAGATTGATATTTGTTGCCCTTCTTTTTTTCACAATATTCTTTCTCCAGGGAGGTAAATATCCTGAAAATAAAATTATCTCCCCACTTTTTAATTATTTTTTCTATTCTTTCTATTTTGACTAAATCTATTCCACAACCTATAATCAATAATATTATTCCTTTTTCTTACTATTTTTTAGCTGTAAATGAATAAGTATTTTTAAAACTCTCTATAATAAAAATTACCCTCTTTTATCTTTCCTTTTAGCCATTTTAATAAATATTTTTTAACTATGCTTCTGCTAACGGGCATTAAAAAAATAAAACCTAATATATCTGTAACAAAACCGGGAGTAAGAAGTAATATCCCTCCGGCCAGGATAATTGCTCCCTGAATTAAGCTGTCCCCTGGCATGATCCCCTCATTTAAATCGTTCTGAATCTTCCTTAAAATCATAAACCCTTGACTTTTTACCAGGTATGCTCCAATAATCCCGGTTAAGATGATTACACCAATTGTGGTTAGACTCCCTATCTTCTTCCCCACTTCAATTAGAATATACAGTTCTGTTACTGGAATTATTACAAATAGTATTAATAGTTTAGTAAAAAACATCGTTTGCTCCCATTCATTATTAATCTGATTATTTTAAGAAAGTCCGGCAATTAACCTTATTAAATACTAAAATCTTACTTAGGTAAATCTATTGTTCTTCAATCCAATATATCTGATTTATATAATGTCTAAAATAAAAATCAAGGACGCATATATTCCTCTACTTCTTTCTGCATCTCCTTAGATAAAACTATAAATTTCCCCTTTGCCTCGGTAAATAAAGTGCCATCTTCTGAACGAGCTTCCGCTTGAGCCTCAATCATTCTGCCTAAATCTTTAGTCATCTGTGCGGTAAAGATAATTTTTTCACCTACCAGGGCTTTTTTTCTGTATTTGATGTTTATTTCTACGGTCATAGTCATCACATCCTTAGTTATGATTGCAGTTCTGCCCATTATCTCATCTAAAATAGAAAATAATATTCCTCCGTGAACAATTCCTTTAAAGCCTTGATGTTTTGATTCGGGAATAAACTCCGCTTTAACTTTATCCTGGTCTCTAAAAAAAACAATGTTTAAACCGATAGGATTGCCTTTTCCACAGACAAAACAGTTCGCATATCCTGGTAAAGCTTGCAAAAGTAAAACCTCCCTACATTAATTAGTCGCTAGTGAATAGTATAGCGGATAGCGTTTAGCGTATAGTTTTGGATTAGCAAGATACAAGTATTTATAATTTACTAATTGGCCTATTGACCAATTTACCAATTAAATTTAATTTAATAATCTGCAATTTACCCGGTCAATTCTAATCTGATTCCCTCTTTTCTAACTATACGCTCTACGCTAAACGCTATCCGCTAGAATGGAATACTATATACTAATTTCTGACTATTTCTTTTATCGCCTTTATAGTGGTATAAATATCATTTTCACTAATTCCGTAATGAGTAACCAAACGAACTTTGCTAGGTGGTCGCGGTGAACCTAATATATTATACTCTGCCAACTTAGGCAAAAACTGGTAAGTATCCATACCAGATTTATTAAGGTCAAAATAGACCATATTAGTCTGAATTGTCTCTAAATCAACTTTTATTCCACTTATATCAGCCAAACCCTCTCCTAATATTCGTGCATTTTTATGGTCTTCTCCTAATCTTTCTACCATATTTTCAATGGCAATTATACCAGCTGCTGCTAAAATACCTGCTTGTCTCATTCCTCCTCCCAGCATCTTTCTATTTTTACGTGCTCTTTGAATAAATTCCTTTGAACCGGCTAAAATCGAACCTACCGGAGCGCTAAGACCCTTGGAAAGACAGAACATTACTGAGTCAACATCTTTAGTGAGGAGAATGGGTTCGATATCTAAAGCTATAGCAGCATTAAATATTCGAGCTCCATCCAAATGAACAGCAATATTTCTTTGATGAGCTAACTGACAGATTTCCCCGGTTAATTTAGGCGAGGTAATTGTTCCACCCGCCCGATTATGAGTATTTTCCAAACAGATTAAAGTCGTCTTAGGGTAATGAAGATTTTCATCTCTTAATGTTCCCCTAATATTCTGAGGATTAAGAATTCCTCTATCTCCGACAATCAGCCGTGGTATCACACCCGCTACTGCCGACATACCTCCCACTTCATAATAATAAATATGGGAGTCCCCCTCTAAAATTACTTCATCTCCTCTTTGACAATGAGTCAATAGCGCAATAAGATTACCCATAGTGCCACTGGACACAAATAACGCTGCCTCTTTCCCCAGTTTCTTAGCAGCCAATTCTTCCAGTTGATTAACTGTAGGATCTTCTTGGTAAACATCATCCCCAACATTAGCATTTTTCATTGCCTCTCTCATCTCATTCGTAGGCAAAGTAACTGTATCACTTCTCAAATCAATTTTTTTTAACTGATAATTACTAATAATCTACACCTCCAAAAAATATAAATTATTCATGAGTCAGAAGCCAGAATTAATTCGTCGTTCGTATCTCGTATCTTGTATTTCGTACATTATAGCGTATAGCGGGTAGCGTTTAGCGTATAGTTAATAACAGACGAGAGCTTGTCTTCCAGAATTCACAATTTTGTTTTGTAGGGGACGTATTTATCCAACCCAGGGTTTTAGTAAATTTTCTTGCGGGCTCGATGAATCGAGCCCTTACACGCTACACGCTGTTTCTTAATAAATCATCAAATATCTATCCAATTCCCACTGGTGAACTTGAATTCGATAGTCTTCCCATTCTTCTCTCTTGGCCTCGATATAATTTTTTAAAATATGATTGGTTAAAGCAGATTTTACTACTTCGTCCTTATCTAATTCTATCAAAGCTTCTTCCAAGGTAGAAGGTAAACTTTCAATACCCAAAGATTTTTTCTCCTCTTTACTCATAGTATAAATATTTTGACTTACCGGCTCCCCTGGATTAATCTGGTTCTTAATTCCATCTATTCCTGCTTTTAGAATTACTGCAAAAGCTAAATAAGGATTACAGGATGGATCAGGACTTCTCAGCTCAGCTCTGGCACCTTCTCCTCTAGCTGCAGGTACTCTGATTAAAGGGCTGCGATTTCTCTCTGACCAGGCAATATAAACCGGCGCTTCGTAACCAGGAGTTAACCTCTTATAAGAATTTACCAAAGGATTGGTAATAGCGGTAAAACCTTTGGCATGTCTTAATAATCCACCTATAAAATATAAGGCTTCTTTGCTCAGTTCACATTTTCCCTTGGGGTCATAAAAGACATTCTTACCATTTTTAAATAGTGAAATATGAGTGTGCATACCAGAACCATTTATTCCGAAAACAGGCTTGGGCATAAAGGTAACATGTAAATTATGTTTTAGAGCTATGGTTTTACCGGTGAGTTTTAAAGTCATTATTCTATCGGCAGCAGTGAGAGCATCGCAATACCTGAAATCAATCTCATGCTGACCGGGAGCAACTTCGTGATGTGAGGCTTCAATCTCAAAACCTAATTTTTCTAAAACAATTACCATATCTCTTCTCGCTTCTTCCCCTAAATCAACGGGTAAAAGGTCGAAATACCCTCCTCGATCATGAGTCTTGGTAGTCGCCTCTCCTTCCTCATTTCTAAAAAATAAAAAGAATTCTACTTCTGGTCCAAAATTGGTAGAATATCCCATCTCTTCCACTTCTTCCAATACTTTCTTTAAATTATTCCTGGGACAACCATCAAAGGGTGAACCATCAGGATTATAAACATCACAGGTAATTCGGGCTACATCTTTATCTTCTTCCCAGGGATTTATCGTGAAGGTGGAGTAATCTGGTTTTAAAAACATATCTGATTCTTCAATCCGCACAAAACCTTGGATAGAAGAGCCGTCGAACATAATCTCCCCATTAAGGGCTTTTTTCAGTTCTCTTACCGGAATTTCTACATTCTTAGGCATTCCTAAAATATCGGTAAATCTCAATCTTATAAATTTTATATTTAGCTCTTTAGCCTTATTTAAAATCATTTCTTTGGTCATTTTTTCCATTTATAGCTTCCTCCTCAAATTTTTTCTTAAATATATTTTTACAATTATACTCTTTATCTAATAATTTTACAAAATAGATTATTACTCGTATAGCGTATCGGATATCATGTACTTCGTAAAGAAAAAGAAAAGATTCAAAAAAAATAATATAGAAAAAGCAAGAAAATTACTATTCATTTCTTTATCTTATTGTCCTATCAAAGTTTACATGAGCAATTATCAATAAAATACTATTCTTTCCTATTTTTATTCCACAGTAACACTTTTAGCTAAATTTCTCGGTTTATCTACATCGCATCCCAATTTATTAGCAATATGGTAGGCAAACAATTGTAAAGGTATAACTGATAAAATAGGATATAGTATATCCGAAGTTTTTGGAATATAGAATACCCTATCTACTATATTAACAATCTCTTTATCGCCTTCTGTGGCAATTGCTAATACCAGGGTATCTCGAGCTTTAACTTCCTTTATATTATTAATCACTTTAGTATACACTTTATCCTTGGGCACGATTACCACTACCGGAAAGGTCTTATCCAAAAGAGCAATAGGACCATGTTTCATCTCTCCTGCTGCATAACCTTCGGCGTGGATATAAGAAATCTCCTTAAGCTTTAAAGCACCCTCTAAAGCGATTGGGTAATTAATTCCCCGTCCCAGGTAAAGAAAATTATGAAATTTACAAAATTCTTCACTTAATTTAACAATCTCTGGGTCTTTAAGTAAAATAATCTCGACCATTTGAGGAATCTTTATTAACTCGGAAATTATTTTATTAATCTCCGATGAATCAAGAGTCTCCCTAACTTGAGCAAAATAGAGAGATAGTATATAAAGGCACATTAATTGACCAACAAAAGCTTTTGTGGTAGCCACACCTATTTCCGGACCGGCCTTAATATACATTACACTATCTGCTTCCCGACTGATAGTGCTTCCCCTTACATTGGTAAGAGCCAATATGTAAGAACCAGCTTCCCGGCAAGCTCTTAAAGCAGCTATGGTATCCGCAGTTTCTCCTGATTGGGATATCAGAATGGTTAAATCTTTTTTGCCCAGTAATATTTTTCTGTATCTAAATTCAGAACTATAATCCACTTCTACCGGAATACCGGTTAACTCCTCAAAAATATATTTACCTGCTAAAGCTGTATAATAAGAAGACCCGCAAGCTAAAATAGATATTCTTTCTATTTCTTTAATCTTATCTAAAGGAAGAGATAGGTTGTTAAGTTCCAGTGTTTTTGTAGACAGATTAATTCTACCTTCTAAATTATTACGGATCACCATAGTTTCTTGAAAAATTTCTTTTAACATAAAATGTTTATATCCACTCTTTTCTGTCATCTCTTCATCCCAATCAATATTTATTACCTCTTTATGTAAAATTTTACCTTCGGAATTGATTATCTCTACTCCATCTTTAGTTATAGTAGCAATTTCTCTTTCTTCCAAAAAGATTACCTTATTGGTATAACTAAGTAAAGCGGGGATATCAGAAGCTAAAAACATTTCTCCTTCTCCTATTCCGATAATCAAGGGGCTCCCGCAACGTGAAGCGACAATTTTTCCCGGATCGCGAGTAGAAATAACTCCGATAGCGTAAGAACCTTCTATTTCTTTTATAGATTCCTTTACTGCTAAAGTAAAATCATTCTGATAATTACTTTCTATTAAATGGGGAAGAACCTCGGTATCTGTTTCGGATGTAAAGATGTGCCCTTCGGAAATTAATCTTTCTCTTAAAGGCATATAGTTCTCTATAATACCATTATGCACTACCACTATTTCTGAACTACATCCATTGTGAGGATGCGCATTTATATTGTTAGGTTTCCCGTGGGTAGCCCATCTGGTATGTCCTAATCCTATATTACCTTTTGGGGCATCTTTTTCTAATAAATTTTCTAATTTGGCTACCTTTCCTTTACATTTTACTATTTTAATTTTATTATCTTTCAATGCAGCAATACCTGCAGAATCATATCCCCGATATTCTAATTTCTTTAATCCATCTAATAAAATGGGTACTGCTTCTTTTGAACCGATATATCCAATTATTCCACACATTTTTTAATCCTTTCTTAAATTAAATATTTGCTTTTTAAAAATAAATACCCTATTACCAATCCATTTAGAAAGATAATAGGGTTCTCCACTGTTTCTACTTCTACAATAAATACCTTAATATCTAAAAACTTTTTTAAGCAATTGTATTATAACCTAGCTAAAACTTAGGGTTTAAAGCGAAAAACTAAAAATTATAATTAAAAATTTAAAACTTTTTTTATAATTTTGAGTTTTATTTTACACTTTGCACTTTTAGCTTTGCGTTATCTTTTAAAAAAACTGTCTGTGCTAGAATAGAAAAACCTTCGTAAGAATACTTAAGAATGGATTTATTTTGCCATAAAAACCTTTTTGTGCTTGCAATTACTCACAAGTTTTGTAGGTTTTCGAAAGATCTGGCCAACCCAGGAGCATCCGCCGAATTTTCGATAAACTCCTTCCTCGTCAACTTACCCTATCAAAACACTTAGTCCTTTATATTGAGTAAGCTCTGGCGCTTGTATTCAATTGTAATTTATTAAATTTATATCACCTCCCCTTAATCTACCAGTCCACCAGTCTGCTGGTCCGCCGATTTATTTAGTCGTTAGTATATAGTATAGCGTATAGCGGGTAGCGTTTAGCGTATAGTTTTGGATTAGCAAGATACAAGTGTTTATAATTTACTAATTGACCTATTGACCAATTTACTAATTAAATTTAATTTAATAATCTGCAACTTACCCGGTTAATTCTAATCTGATTCCCTCTTTTCTAACTATGCGCTCTACGCTAACGCTATATGTTAGTTTGTACGAGATACGAGATACTAATATAGTTTTGCGCTCTTCGTTTTTCGTTTTATTACTATATACTATTCACTATATACGATATACTTTTTAAATATCTTCCTTTTTAATCACCTCTCTTAAATTCTGAGATATTTTCTCTAATTTATTTTTATCTTCTCCTTCTAACAATATCCTAATTAATGGTTCAGTACCAGAAGCTCGGACAAAAATTCTACCTTTTCCATCAAGTTCATTTTCTATTTCTTTAATAAATTTTTTTATGCAAACATTTTTTAAGAATCGTTCTTTATCTTTAACCTCACAATTCAAAATAATCTGAGGATATTTCTCCATTACTGAAGCCAAATTAGATAGGGATTTTTCTTCTTCCCAAAGAACCTTCATAAGTTGTAGAGAAGTCAACAATCCATCCCCGGTAGTACTATATTGCGAAAAAATAATATGACCTGACTGTTCCCCTCCCAATACTGTCTTAACTTTCTTCATCATTTCCAACACATAACGGTCACCGATATTAGTTCTTATCACTTTTCCTCCTGCTTTTTCTACAGCCCTATCAAGGCCAATATTACTCATTAAGGTAGTTACTACCGTTTTATTGGGCAACTGGGTTTTCTTGATAAGATTTAAAGCACAAATTGCCATTATTTGATCTCCATCTACAATGTTTCCCTTTTCATCTACAGCAATAACCCTATCCGCATCCCCATCATAAGAAAAACCTAAATCTGCTTTTTGTCTTAAAACTTCTTTTCTCAAAGAAGCAGGATGTACTGAACCACAATTAAAATTTATATTAGTACCGTTGGGTTTATCGTTTATAGTAATTATCTCGGCTCCTAATTCTGCAAAAACACGGGGGGCAATTATAAAAGAAGCACCATTGGCACAATCTAAAACGATTTTATATCTCTTAAGTGTAAATTTTGGGGGAAGGGTATTTTTTATGTAATCAATATATCTTTCTATTGCTCCAGCTAATTCTTTTACCCTGCCAATATTTTTCTTGGTAGGCCATTCATCCCTTGAATGATTTTCAAAATATATTCTCTCTATCTCTTCTTCTTCTGAATCAGAAAGCTTAAAACCATCCCCTCTAATATATTTAATGCCATTGTGATCGAAGGGATTATGTGAGGCAGAAATAATTATACCGCAATTAGCATGGTAAGCTCTGGTTAGATAAGCCACTACGGGGGTGGGTACTATTCCCACTCTTAGGACATCTACACCTACTGAACATATTCCTGCTATTAAAGCAGCTTCTAACATATCCCCCGAAATTCTAGTATCTTTACCAATTAATATCCCAGGATTAGCTTCGTCTTTAAATAAATATGCCCCGGTTCTTCCTATATGAAAGACCGTCTCAGCAGTTATAGGCTCTTTATTAGCAATCCCTCTTATCCCATCAGTTCCAAATAATTTTTTCATAAACTGCCCCTTTATTAGTCTTTAGTGAATGGTGAATAGTTTTTACCTATATACTTATTTACTAATCAACACCGTTACTTCTTCTGGCTCAACTTTAATTAAAGAAATTCCTTCGGGAAGATCTACTTGAACTTTTACCTTCTGCTCTACCTTAAAGTCATCGGTAAATTCTACAAAGCTTTTTATATCTTTTCCCAATTTATCGATTAACATATTTTTTCCTTCAACAGTTATATCAACTACCTTTGGTTTTATTTCATAAGGCACAAAGGGAGAGAAATTCTGAGGTACAACTGAAATATTTTTTAGGATTTTCTGGATTATGGCTTCCTTAACTTGTATGGTTACCTCTATTAGTTCAACCTCACCCTCCACTATATTTAATCCTTCTTCTAAGGCAGGTGGGACTTTCACTGAAAGAGTCTTTGTAATTCCACTTACATCAATGGCAATAGTCTCTAAAAATTCAATATTACTTATTTTAGAATAATTACCAAAAATCTTTATATCATCGGGATCAGATAATATTTCAGAAATATAATAACCCGGAGCTGGCTTCCCGATTATTTTTGGTTTTACTGTTAATTGCTTTTCGGGATACCCACGAGTTAAAGAAATTGATACTTCCACTATATCCGGTTCAATCTTTACTTCTTTAATTTCATTTCCGTTTACATCAACTGCTTTTACTGTTAGTTTTCTGCTCAGATCTTCCTTTATTCCGGAAATATCAATAGCACAAATTATCTGTTTTATATTTTCTAATACACTCTGAGCACCAATTATCTTAACCTGAGAAGGATTAAATTGGGGTTCGTCAGTTAAAGAATATCCTTTTTCAGGAACCCCTATTAAGCTATATTCAACTTCAATCTCTTTAGTTAAAACTTTTTCAACTTCAACTTTTATTTCTGGAGGAATAATTCTGGTGATCTGTGTTCCTTTAGGAGCAACAACTTCTACCTTTAATTTATATAGACCTTCTTTGTTAATTTCAGAAAAATTTACTGTCCCGCTAATCTGATGAGAAGAAATGTTATTTATTATATTTTTGGGGCCTTTAATTCCCATGCTTACATTTGTGGGAAACTCTTTTATCACTAAGTCTTCACTGAGATTATTTTGGATAAGAGATATATCGATAAAATTCTCTACTATGGGGTTCTCTCCACTTGCTATATACAACCATAGAATAATCGCTAAAAATAAAGAGAGTAATTTGATATCTATATTTTTTAAAAACCAATTTTTTAATTCTTTCATTTTTTATTATCCTCTGTCGGCCAGAAAACAAATTCAGAGATTATCTTAGGTTGGTATAAATGCGTTAACATCTTTTTTAATCCCTGGGGTTCCATAGGTCGGGTAATCTTTCCATCTAAAGCAATGGATATATTTCCTGTCTCTTCTGATACTATAATTATCAAAGCATCTGTCTGTTCACTTAACCCTAAAGCTGCTCTATGTCGGGTACCTAAAGATTTACTAATATCCATTCTCTCGCTTAGCGGTAAAATGCAATTCGCCCCTGCAATCTTATTCCCTCTAAGAATTACAGCTCCATCGTGTAAAGGAGAGTCGGGCATAAATATAGAATATATTAATTCAGGAGAAAATTCACTATTTAAAATAATACCGGTCTCTAAAATATCTTTTAAACCGACCTCTCTCTCTAAAACCACCAAAGCTCCTTTATGTTTACTGGAAAGCATCGGCATTACCATAACCAATCCATTTATCAATTGTTCAATTTTTTTATCGACTTCCTTATGCAGAAAGGAGGTGTTTATAAAAAATCCTCTTTTCCCCATCTTTAATAATCCTCTTCTTATTTCTGGTTGAAATATTATAGGCAGGGCTACAACCATCATAGCCATGGCTCCTTTTAGAAGCCAATTAATAGTTCTAAGGCCAAGCTGATCAGTAATAAAAGAAACAATAAAAAGAATAACTAATCCTTTGATTAATTGTACTGCCGGGGTATCTTTGATTAAGAGAATTACGTGATAGGAAATAAAAGCAATAACTAATATGTCTATAAGATCTAAAATGCTGAAAGAGATTGGCACTTGATTCTCCCCTTTTTACTTATTAAAAAAATTAAAAGCCAATAAATTAGTCGTTAGTGAAAAGTTTTTCTTGTCATAATTATAAAGTTATTTTGTTCTTTAATCAAATAAAATTAGTCGTTAGTCGTTAGTTAAATACAAGTTGGCAGTTTTCAGTTGTCGGTTATCATCTTACAGCGAAAAGCTTAAAGCTAAAAACGCAAAACCATAATTCAAAACATTTTCGTATATCGTATATCGTATCGCGTGAAGAAAACCAGAATTCAGGAGTAGAAATGCGATATATTGTGCCCAAAGCACAAAAAGACACGGCACGCCGTGCCTCTACGCTAACCAGTTAACTAACTAACCAGCAGGTGATGTAATGTGTAACATGTGGTAAGTAACGTGTAGTGAGTACCTGTTTTTATAATTTCAGAAATTTAAACTTATTACTCATTACTGTATTTTATACGATATGCGATATACGAAATACGATATACTATTACTAATTATACTATTCACTAACGACTAATCTGATTATATTTATAATAGTAAAGCTAAGATACCTTTTTGAGCATGTAACCTATTTTCTGCCTGATCAATTACTACAGAATGAGGACCATCTATAACTTCATCAGTTATCTCTTCCCCACGATGAGCAGGTAGGCAATGTAATATTATTACATCATCTTTTGCTTTACTTACTAAATCTTGATTTATTTGATAAGGCTTAAACACATCTTTTCTAATTTCACTCTCTTTTTCAAATCCCATGCTGGTCCAAACATCGGTATATATGACATCAGCTCCAACTACAGCTTCTTTTGGATCTTGGATAATTTCTATTGTGCTACCTATTTTTTTAGCATCCTCTTTGGCAAGATTTACAATCTCTTCCTTCGGCTCGTAACCAGGAGGAACGGCTAAAACAATGTCCATCCCTACCTTAACCGCTCCAAATAATAAGGAATGCGCTACATTATTTCCATCGCCAATATAAGCTAATTTAAGATTAGACAATCTACCCTTCTTTTCTTTAATCGTTAACAGATCACCTAAAACTTGACAGGGGTGCAAAAGGTTAGATAATCCATTAATAACTGGAACTGATGAATGCTTGGCTAATTCTAATATTATTTCATGACTGAAAGTTCGAGCCATAATTCCGCTTACGTAACGAGATAACACTTGAGCAATGTCTTTAGTTGCTTCTCTTTCTCCTAATTTTATATCACCGGGGCCTAAATAAATTGCTTGCCCACCTAATTGAATCATTCCTACTTCAAAAGATACCCTGGTCCTTAAAGAAGGTTTTTGAAAAATCATTCCTAAAACTTTCCCCTTTAAAAGAGGTTGTTCTTCATGAGAATAATATCTCAATTTTATAATCTCAGCAGTTTCTAATATTTGAGTAACCTCTTCTCTGCTCAAATCATTAATGGATACTAAATTTTTACCTTTCATATTTATAGCCATTATTTTTTCTCCTTCCTTTTATAGAAATATTTTTTTACATATTTTGAAGTGGTGGCAGAAAGCAATGCGGGATAATTTAATTTAAACCTTACTTCAGCACCAACTTTTAATTCTTCTTTAAAATCAGTAATATCAATAATTAAATGGTCACTACTTGCGCCTACTATTTTTATTCCTTCTTTCAGAGGAATCAAACTATTGAGATAAATGTCCTGTTTCCCTATTGCTAAAATGGCTCTTTTCCTTATTCCTAAATCCCGAAAAACGGGTATCTTCCCAAAAGCATCCCGACCAATCTCTCCTTGGGGCAAAGATGGCTTCTCTTGTACTTCTATAACTTCTGCAGTTAAAATAAAAGTATCTTGATAGGTGCCTGCTATATTGCGCAATCTTACATCATCTTGGCCAAGCATAATACCTACTCCTATCCTTAACTGATTTATTCTATTGGGAATAATGTCATCTTCAACTAATTTTAAAACACTGGTGTTACCCCCTGAAATTACCTCCAAATTTATATGAAAATTATTTTCGATTTCTTCAGTTAATTCAACCAGTTTGGTTAGGTTTTTCCGAGTAGGCATTACTCCGCTGATACAGCAAAAATTTGCACCAATGCCTATTATTTTTACTCCTGGTAATTTTCTAATTTCGCCTACTATTTGCAGAGCATCATCTGGCATAATTCCTTCTCTTAAGTCCCCTAAGTCTATCATCAGAATTATTCTATGAACAGCCTTTCTCTTTAAAGCTTCCTGTGATAATGATTTAATTACCGAAATTTCTGAGTTTAAACTTATGTCTGCCCAATCTAAAACTCTATCCACTTCACTTAACATAGGGATCCTTATTAACATCGTCTCTACTTTAAGTTCAGATTTTTTCAATCCTTTAAGATTCTCAATTCGAGAATCGCCTAAAATATTTATCCCCCCGTCTATCATGGCTTGACCTACTTCCGTAATAGCACAACATCCTTTAGTTATTCCTACTACTTTA
>JAKLPU010000092.1:0-5948 GCA_022013755.1 Candidatus Atribacteria bacterium
CTCCTTAACTATATGCAAATAGACAAAAAGTGGCATTTCTTTTTTATCAAAATGACATTTTAAAGCATCTTTAATATTTTCTTTGAGTTCTTCTAAAGTATCTCCTTCTGTAAAAATAGAATATCCAAGAGCTTGGGCAGTATATCCTTTTTCTGGATCTTCTTCGCCAACAAACATTATTTCTTTAAGTTTCATTTTTAAACCTCCTCTGCCATTTTCGTTAAATAATTTTTATATCATGAAATGGAAACAAAGTGACACTTAACTCCTCTATAAATCAGCAAACAGGTACTTCTCCCACATAATAACCAGATTCATCCTTTTCTACGATAATTTTAAATATCATTTACTCACCTTCTTAGATAAAATCTAATTATTAAAGTCCAATATTCATTTATACATTCCTCAATTATGTTGCTTTCTGAAATATTATACCATAAATCTAAAATATAAATAATCTATCTCAAAAATTACAAACAATGGATTCCCGTTTTTCTTGTATTTCTTTTCTTTTCCTTTCTTCACTCGATACTCGATACTATTTTCTGCTCGATATTATATGCTGTTTTTATATCTTATATTCTAATTAGTCAATTAGTTAATTAATTTATACCCGCATGTAAGCCTGCGAACTGAAAACCAAAAACTAAAAACTAATAACGGATTTACCTACTGGTAAATCCTAAAAAGGAGGTAATTTTATGGTCAAATTTTCGCTCTTCTCTTCATCTTAGATTTGCCGTAATAGAAATCATTCTAATATTTGTTCCAGTTTTTAATTATAAAAAGATAAAAAGAAAGGAAATGCAATAATGTCTAAATTGATGAAAATTAAAGATTTAAAGAATTATGGTATCCCCTCTTATTTTATAAAGATTTGGGAGAAAAATAACTCTCCGTATTTACTGCCCCTGCAGGAAGATGCGGTTAAAAATTATGGGATTTTGGATTGTGGAGAAGAAATAGATTCCCGCGTGCGCGGGAATGACAGAGCTAAAAATCTCTTAGTTATCGCCCCTACCTCCTCAGGAAAGAGTTTCATCGGAGAGATGGCAGCCATCTCCCGGGTAACTCACCAGAAAAAAATCATCTACCTGGTTCCCTTAAGATCCCCGGCCGAAGAAAAATACCGACACTTTAAAAATCTTTACAGCAGCCATGGATCAGAAACGGTAATCTCTACCCGTAATCACAGAGAAGAAGACTACCGCATAATCCGGGGAACTTACAAGATAGCGGTAATGGCTTACGAGAAATTCAACTACTTTCTCCTGAAATATCCTGAATTATTAGACGATGTCTCCCTGGTAGTTATAGATGAGATGCAAGCGATCAATCATCCGAAATGGGGTCCTCTCCTGGAAGATATAATAGAACACCTGCACAAAAAAGATTTAACAAATCTCAGGATTATCGGCCTTTCCGCCTTTATAGAAAACCAGAAAGCCCTCTTGAAATGGTTTCCCGCCCAGACCCGAACACTTCTTTCTTATCAATACCCGGTAGAGCTGCGTAAAGGAATAGTAAGAGATGGTACCTTTAAATATATTACTTCCCATAAAAAGAATACCTGCATTTTCCGAAAAGAAATATTCTTTAAGCCAAAATCGGTTCGCGACAACTGTTTTGAAGATTATCTTTTAGAGACCCTCAAATATCTTGTAAATCAGGGAGAACCGACCTTGATATTTTTCGCAACCTGTACCAAGACCCGCCAATGGGCTAAATGGCTGGCTGCCCGCTTAAAATCCCCAACCCCAGCCTCAACCCCTTCCTCCCCCTCCCCATCCTCTTCCGCCCCAAAAGACCTCGCGAAAATGGAAGAGACCCTATCCCGTGATGAACTACTAAAACCATTAGAAAAAGGTATTGCCTTTTATAATCAGGACCTCTCCTGGGAAGAAAGGCATCTAATTGAAACTTATCTTAAAAAAGGAGAGATAAAAATTATCTGTGCTACTACTACTCTGGCAATGGACCTCAATCTACCCTTCAAAAATGTTATCATTCCCCTGGATAAAATGCACGATGACAACAATGATGAAGACTATCTCCACAATTATCGAACCAGTATTAACTTTGCCGATATTGAAAATATGGGTGGAAGAGCCGGGATATTAAATATTGGAAATCACCAAAACTCCACCCCAAAAAAACAGAAATTTGGCAGAGTGATCTTTTTAGCCCATTCTCGCCTCTCCGAGACTGTCTTCAAAAATCTTTACTTTAAATTCTTAAAAAACAACAACCCTGATAACAACAATGATAATACATCGACCGGACATTTATTGAAAAAAGAAAAAGACCTGCCCACTTACCTATTAAGACTTCTGCTAAAATATAATTTCAAACCAAAAAAGCTAAAAAAATATTTTAAAAAAAACACTCCTTCCGGTTACTGGCGCTTTATTTTCCCTCAAGGAAATATCGATGAAGAAATAAATAATTGCCTGCACATCTTAAAAGAAAACAACCTTACCGAAGAAGACAGCAATGGTAATTTATCTCTCACCCCCAACGGCATCCTGATAGCTGCCAAAAGAATTAAAGTAGAAACTTTTCTTTTTCTTAAAACCTGGATGAACTACAGTAAGAAAGGAGAAATCAGTAATCTGGAGATACTTTATATCTTATCCCAAACCCCGGATGGTAAAGAATTACCCATCCCCTTTTACCATCCCTCTATAAATGATTATAAGAAAGATAAATACAAATGCGACCGGGAAGAAATTCATGCGGAGAGAATATTACAACTAATCTTCCAACAGAATGAACAGGATAAAAAACTCTATCAGAAAAAAATTCTCTTAAAAAACTGTAAAGAAGATGAAGTATTCTCTTTACCGGAACACCTATCTTTCAAGAAGACTCTCCTATTATATGATTGGATAACCGGAGTTAAAAATGTAAAAACCATCGAACAGGAATATAATCTTTACCAAGGTGCTATCTACAGATTAGGAGAAGGCTTTTCCTGGTTAGCCGATAGCCTGGCTGTTATAGCAGAAAATTCAAACTGGAAGAAAAAAAGAAAAGAAGATTTAGACCGGATAAAGCTCTTATCCAACAGGCTAATTCTTTCCTCCTTTCCTTCTAAAAACTCGCAACCTGTAACTTGCACCTTGCAACCTGTTTTTACTAACCCGCAACCTGTTACTCTGAATTCTGTTCTAAAAACTAAAAACGAAAAACTAAAAACCGTCTTAGTTATTGATATCCACCGCCCCGACCGAATCATCTTCATGGGAAAAAATATTGAGGTAACCGCTACAGAATTTTCTTTAATTCATCTTTTAGCCCAGCACAATGGGCAAGTAATGAATTATGCTGAACTTTTAGATGAGCTCTGGAGAGGCGAAGAAGATGCTATCTATAACCGGGTAAGTTTTCACATCTCTAAAATAAGAAGAACTATTTTAAAAACAATCGGAGAAAATAAAATAAATAAAGAAAATTTAAAATATATTTTCGTTGTAGTTCCCGGAAGAGGGGTAATGTTAAAACTAAAAGCTGAAGAAATAAAAATAAGTTAGCGAATAGTATGGAATAAAAGGGGACAGGCTACTTTTCCCCTTTTATTCCTCTCAACACCTAATATCTATTCTAAATAATATTTTTTATTTTATCTCTTCTAAAAGTTGGAAATAGCGTTCTCTATTTATCCCTGCAGTTCTTATGTTGTTTCTGATTATAAATACTGGTACTGCTGGCCAATTAGGTATAACAATGGGTCTCATTACCCCTTGTTTTGTATAAACATAATGGTCGCCTTCAATTCTTACACATTTAAAACCATCTTCCTCAAATATTTTCCTAAGCATACTTGCTGGAATGGGTACTATTTTAGGCATATACTATAATCCTGCTAATTCTGTTGCAACAAGTTTAGGGGGCAACCATTTGCCTTTTTCATCTTTTTTATAGTTAGCTTCATCAAGTATGTCTTCAAGGGTATTCATTTTTTCAGCTTCTTCAAGAAATAATCTTATAGCTGTTTTAAGCATTTTTTTCGAGTGTTCAATAGTACTTCCACAGCTGGAAATGTCAAGTTCAGGGCAATAAGCTACATAATTCTCATCTTCTTTAAAGACAAACATATCAAACTCAATTTTTATCATTTCTACCTCCCATTACCTCTGGCTAACTTAATTATAATCAAAAATAAAGTAATAGTCAAAATTATCAGAACGATAAAAAAAGTCGTTCGGGATTTTATTTTCTTACTTGCCTTCCCCTCCGCTCAGAGAAAACTCATAGAAAACTCATAGAAAACTCGATACAAGAAAAATTATTTATGTTGTAATTATAATGGTTAGCCAACCAATAATGTCATTACGACTGACCGCAGGGGGCGCGGCAATCTCAACTGTAGGGGTCGGATTCATCGAACCCGCTATCCCCGTAGGACAGGCGTCTCGCCTGTCTATCATTGCATTTTTGTTTATATTTTATTTCTTAACTCGCAACCTGAAACTCGTAACCTGAAACTTGTCTTTTTATCTTTTCTTAACTAAATACTAACGACTATTTTCGACGAAGGAGAAAATATATATATGCCAAAACCAAACTCAAATAACCAAAGCAAACTTTTCCGTGAAGGCAAAGATGGTTATCTAATCATCCCCAACTACTTCCTAAGGGAATGGGTAAAAGTATTAGGAATAGGACCCGCCCTACTCTATCTCCAACTACTTTCCTATTGTCATAAAGAAAAAGATATTGCCTGGCCAACTCTAACTACCTTAAGCAGCAAATTAGGTATATCTAAAAATAGCCTGCTCAGTTATCGAAAGATTCTTCTTAAATATGGGCTAATTAAAAAGATAGTAAAAAGAAGAACTGCTCAGGGAAATTATCAACCTAACTTCTATAAAGTTACCCCCATAGAGAGTGCAAAAAATGAACTCCGCCAAGTTCAAATTTTGGGAGAGGGTAGTGCAAATATTGCACCAGGGGTGGTTCAAAATTTGCACCCTAACAATAACAATCTTAACAATAACAATATAACAACAACAAATAGGGGAAAAGATGCTGTTGTTGTTGTTGTTAATTTTGAAAAATTAAAAGAGAAAGGAGAAGAAAAAATGCAAACCCCGCATAATAGCAAAGAGTACTATAAAGAGCAGGCTATAAGAGAACAGTTAATGGATTTAGACTTTGGAGGAAAATTTATCGAACAATTACTGAAAGACTATCCCCCAAAAAAGATTGAAGAGAAATTAGATCTGCTTCTTACCAAGAAGAACATCCAAAACCCTGCCGGCTGGCTAATGTCCGCCCTAAAGAACGATTATCAAGACCCGGAACAGAATAAAATCCCCTCTCCCCTGGACCTGGAGGGAGAGGGCCTGCCCTGTGTAGTAGAGGAAATTACTGCACAGGGTAAAGGTGAGGGGGAAGGTAGGGGTCTGATTCATCAGACCCGTCTTGAATCAAATAATAAAAAAATCCTCTCCCATGAAGAAGCAGCAAGACGGTTTCACCTTCTAAGGCATAAATTAATGGCAATGAATTAATGCAAAAGAATTTGTAGAGACACGGCGTGCCGTGTCTTCTTCTTCACCACGGCACGCCGTGGTGCTACATCCCGTATCTTGCACCTTGTGACTATTTTAACGAAAGGAGAAATTTATATGTCCGAATTAAAAGAACTAATCGCTAAAGCCAAGCAAAAAAATGTAAAAGCCATGGAGGAACTATTCAATCAATTTAAACCCTTACTAAAATCAAGAGCCAAAAGATATTCCCGTTATAAACTTGAATATGATGATATCTTCCAACAAGCAGCCTTGTTACTTATTATCGCGGTCTATGAGTATAAAGAAATACCCCCTACTACCTTTGCCGGTTATATTAAAAAAAGAATCGATTGGGGTTTATGGGTCTATTATCGGAAATATCTTAAACAACAGATAGAAATGTCCAGTGGCCTAAAAATAGGTGACTGA
>JAKLPU010000009.1:0-6369 GCA_022013755.1 Candidatus Atribacteria bacterium
AGTTACTTGTAATATATATTTGGAAGATTGGTCTCAGGGGATGATTAATTCTCGAGATTACGTTTATTATCTTTTAGATAGTCTTCAAGGAGAACCGATAAAACGGTTTATGTTACCTGATACACTTGGCATTCTTTATCCTAGCCAAGTTTCCGAATTCATCAAAGAAGTTTTAGCAAGATATCCTAATCTTCATTTTGATTTTCACGCCCACAATGATTATGGCTTAGCCACGGCAAATACTTTAGTAGCCGTAGAAGCAGGGATAAAGGGAATACATTGCACAGTTAATGGCATGGGTGAACGTGCGGGGAATGCTCCCTTAGAAGAAGTGGTGGTTGGGCTTCACGATTTTCTTAAAATTAAAACAGGAATTGAAGAAAAACGCTTATTCCATCTTAGTAAAACAGTTGAAGTCTTTTCTGGACATCGAATAGCTTTTAACAAACCTATATCTGGTTTAAATGTCTTTACACAGACTGCTGGAATTCATGCTGATGGGGATAAAAAGGGGAATCTTTACGTTACCTCTCTTTTCCCTGAACGGTTTAACCGTAAGAGACAATATTCTTTAGGTAAATTAAGTGGAAAATCTAATTTAGAATATAATTTGGAGGAAATTGACATTGAACTTACTAAAGCACAAAAAAAACGTGTGTTAGAGAGAATTATTGAGCTTGGCGATAGAAAAGAAACTATTACATCAGGGGATTTACCTTATATTATTTCAGATGTTTTAGAAACACCTCAAGAAAAGACCTTTAAGCTGGAATTATGCAATATAGTGACCAGTATGGAATTAAAGCCTATCGCTGTGGTTAAATTGTTGTATAAAGATAAAGGAAAGAACAAAGAGTTATTATTAGAAGAAAGTGCCCAAGGGGACGGCGGATATGATGCATTTATGAATGCCATTAGAAAAATAGCAAAAAAAATAAATTATCCTTTGCCAATTCTTTTGGATTATACGGTTAATATACCTCCCGGAGGAAAAACGGATGCTTTAGTGCAATGTACCATTACCTGGGGGTGGCAAACTCACAAAACTTTTATCACCAAAGGGGTTAACCCCGATCAAGTTTTAGCAGCAATAGAAGCAACCGAAAAGATGTTAAATATAATTGCCTTCCAGAAAAAAGAGAATAGAGGACAATAGTAATAGAGTGTGTATATTGTATATAAATAGTTAATTAGTTAGTTAGTTGCCTGGTTAGCTGGTTACCTGGTTAGCTAGTTAAGAAAATGCAAGAGAGAAAAAAGTAGGGGCAGATCTTGTGTCTGCCCGTAATGTGTAATGTGTTGTAGGGGCACGATGCATCGTGTCCACAGGTGACAGAGAATAAAGAAAGATAGATTCCCGTTTTCACGGGAATGACAAAGGGGACACCTGAATACTAGTTTTTTTCACGTGATACGCAATATGCAATAGGATTATATTCTGACTTCTACTTTTTCACTTAAAGTTTTTAATTTAATTAGGACAAACATTTTACTAATCCAAAACTATACGCTAAACGCTGTACGCTCCACGCTAGGTTATATACTAACGACTAATCTACAGGAGGGTTATTTTTTGACCATACAAAGAACTTATAAAGAAATTAATACCAAAATTAGAAGCGGTAAGGCTGTAATAGTAACTGCCGAAGAAATTATTCCTATAGTTAGAGAAAAGGGCATAGAAAAGGCTACGGAAGAAATTGATGTGGTTACTACCGGTACTTTTGGGCCAATGTGTTCATCAGGGGCAATAATAAATTTCGGACACAGTGATCCTCCTATCCGAATGCAAAAAGTTTGGTTGAATGATGTTGAGGCTTATGCGGGGTTAGCGGCAGTTGATGTTTATTTGGGGGCTACTCAGCTTTCTGAAAGCCAAGGGATGGAATATGGAGGAGCTCATGTCATTGAAGATTTAATTTCTGGAAAAAAGATTAAATTAAAGGCTATATCCCAGGGAACAGATTGCTATCCACGGCGGGAAATAGAAAGTTATATAACCAAAGAAAGTATAAATCAAGCAGTTTTATTTAATCCTCGAAATGGTTATCAAAACTATAATGTGGCAGTCAATACTTCTGATAGAAAAATATATACCTATATGGGGATCTTGCTTCCCAATATAGGAAATGCAAATTATTGTACCAGTGGCCAATTAAGCCCCTTACTTAATGATCCTCAATTTAGAACTATCGGTATCGGAACTCGCATCTTTTTAGGGGGAACACAAGGTTATATAGCTTGGGAAGGAACACAATTTTCTCCTCAAATGCTAAAAGGCGAAGAAGGTAAAGTCATCTATAAAGGAGGAACTTTAGCAGTAGTTGGAGATTTAAAAGAGATGAGCACAGATTATACTCGTGCGGCAACTTTTAAAGGGTATGGAGTGACATTGGTGGTAGGCATAGGAATACCAATTCCCATTTTAAATAGTGAAATAATGAAAAATGCGGCTGTAAAAGATGAAGATATATGGACTGAAATAATTGACTATAGTTTTCCTCATTTAAAAAAGCCTTCTTTGGGCAAGGTAAATTATAAACAATTAAGGGAGGGGAAGATTACCATTCGGGGGAAAAATGTTCCCACTTCTCCCCTTTCCAGTTATGCGAAAGCTCGAGAAATTGCCCAAAAATTAAAAGAAGAAATATTAAGAGGAAAGTTTTTATTACAAGAGCCAATTCAAAAATTTCCTAAAAGAAGAAAATTTAGGCCTTTATTAGAAATTCATTAAAAGCAAATAAATTACTAAAAATAATTAATAAGTAAAGGAATGATTCAAATGTTAAGCAAGAGAGTAATTTTTACATTTTCCCCTCAAAATGTTGAGAGACCCGTAACCTATCAGCTGATAAAAGATTATAACCTGTGGGTAAATATTTTACAGGCAAAATTTGAACCAAGTTTAGGGGGAAAATTAGTTTTAGAACTCAAGGGAGAGGATAAGCAGATAAAAGAAGGCTTAAACTTTGTCAGGCAGATAGGTGTAGGGATTGAGCTATTAGAGCAAGAGGTATTATGGGATGAGAAGAAATGTATTGATTGTGGGGCTTGTATCTCTATTTGTCCGACCGGTGTATTATCTTTAAACAAAGAAACTTTTAAGTTAAAGTTTGATTACGAAAAGTGTATTGTTTGTGGTAATTGTGTAGAGGCTTGTCCTTTACAGGCAATTAAAGTCATTTTTTAAAAAAGATTAAAGTAAGCGAGAAGAAAAGCAATGATTTTTCCTCAAACTAATGAAATAGAATATAAAGAAAGGAAATATCGAAATTTAATTGAAGGAAAGGATTTAATCCCTTTTCAAGTAAAGGAAGCAGAAAGTGATCTATATATACGGGCAAATCAAGAATTAAGTTTCTATACCCGACAGATGCTTTCAAACTTTAGAAAACAGATAGAGAATTATATTTATAGCCACCCCTTATTTAAAAGTACTCTTTTGCCCTATTCCCAGGATAAAAAGGCTCCCGAGATAATCAAGTCTATGATTCACGCAACAGCATTGTGTGGAGTTGGACCAATGGCATCAGTGGCAGGAGCAATAGCTGAATTCGTAGGGAAAGAACTTTTAAATCATTCTTCTGAAGTAATAGTGGAAAATGGCGGGGATATTTTTATTAAGAGTAACAAAGTGAGAAAAGTGAGTATATTTGCAGGGAGTTCTCCTTTTAGCCAGAGAATTATTTTAAAGATAGAGGCAAAAGAGAATTATATGGGGATTTGCACATCTTCTGGTATGGTGGGTCCTTCTTTAAGTTTTGGGAAAGCGGATGCGGTTACTGTAATTTCTGATTCTGTTTTGCTTGCTGATGCTGCTGCTACGGCAGTAGGTAATATAGTTAAAACACGAAAAGATGTAGAGCAAGGATTAGTTGATGCACAAAAGATACCAGGAGTAAAGGGTGTAGTAATAATAAAAGATGATAAAATGGGTCTATGGGGAGATATCAATTTTACTGTAGTAAAATAGAAAAAGATGATAAACAAACCCTTTATGCACTTTTTTGCCTTGGGATAAGATTTTGTGGATTGGTAGACTGATGAAGTTTGGGATGTAGGCGGATTAGACTGGGTAACTATTGGATCGAGAATTGGTAAATTGGTGGATTGGCAAATTGGTTAATTTAAAAAATTAAACATTTTTTTATCGAAAGGGGGAATATAAATATTATGCTTACAAATAAAAAAGTTGCTATAATCGGAGTGGGAAAAATGGGGGAAACCCTTCTTAATGGTATGATCAAAAATAATTTAGTGAAGAAAGAAAATTTAGCTGGGAGTAATGCCCAGGAAGAACATGCACATGCCCAAGAGATAAACAAAAAATATGGCATTCAAACTTATATTAATAATAAAGAAATGATTTTAGGGAAAGATATAATTATCCTTGCGGTTAAGCCCCAGATAATGAAGGAAGTACTTTCTGATATCAAAGACATAATTTCCGAAAAACAGTTAATATTATCCATTGCTGCGGCTACCAGTACCCAATTCATAGAGGAATGTTTGGAAAAGAATATCCCGGTAATCAGGGCGATGCCCAATACCCCCGCCTTAATTAATGAAGGTATGACTGTTCTTTGTCCGGGAAAGTATAGTGATGAAGATCACATTCAGATGTCCATAGATATCTTTGGAGCAATAGGGTTAGTGGAGGTTATTCACCGGGAAGAATTAATGGATGTAGTTACAGCCTTATCAGGCAGTGGGCCGGCATATGCCTATATAATTATCGAATCTTTAACTGAAGGAGGAGTGAGAATGGGTCTGCCTCGTGAATTGGCTAAAAAATTAACCGCTCAAACCTTATTGGGAGCATCAAAGATGGTATTAAAAACAGGAATGCATCCCGCTTTGTTAAAGGATGCTGTAACTACTCCTGCGGGAGTTACAGTGGACGGATTGATGGAATTAGAAGATGGGGGGATAAGAGTAGCTCTTATTAAAGCGGTTAGTAGAGCAACAGAAAAATCTAGGGAAATTTCTCAATAGAAAGAATTTACAATACTAGAAAGTAACTTTTAAAAAGGAGCAAAGATAAAACATAATGAAAAAAGAATTTTATTTTTATGATAAACAAGTGGTTATTAAAAGTAATAAGGGAATTTGTCAGGACAGTGAAGAGTTGATAAAGAGTGAGTTATTTAAAAAAGTACTTCAAAAATATTTAAAATATTTGAAGAAAAAAGATTCTCCTCTATTAGGAATTTTTAAAGATATTCTCGAATCTATCCAAGAAGAGTTTATATTAACTAGTTTTCTTTTATTATGTAAAGATAGCAGTATAGAGGATGTTTCTAAAACCAATTCTCAGTTTGGGATACTTTTAAGAGATTCTTATCTTTTTCATCAATTTATAGAGAGGTTATATGACTTCTGGCGGGACTATGAACGCTTTTTTATAAAATATGATTTAGAAGAGGATGAAAGTGCAAAATCTTGCGAAAAGCCTTATCGGGCTTTTAACCAAACTATTGAACAGCTTAATCATTTAGTGAGAAAAACCTATCGGAATATTTGTGAAAATGTAACCGGGGATCATCCGCGAATATACCGCCAGGTACCTGCTGGTTGTCAGGTTGGTCTTATTACTACTGGCATAGATTATCAGCTTCCCTTAGTTTATAAAAAGGTAGTAAAAGATATTCCTCTTATTACTCAAATTTTAATTGAGCCACCTCTTATTATCAATCCTTTAATGAATAAGAGAGCAGGACAATTTGAAAAAGTAGATACAAATCCCCTCCAGGAGGTAAAAATAAATCCCCGAGATTGGCTTTGTTTTCCAGCAAAGGTAGGAGATTTAATTATCTATTTCTATTTTTATAATAAATTTATTGGTCTGGGTACAGCCCTGGCCAATCTTTTTGAATTAGCCAGTGGTAAGGAACTTTTGAGGATACCTGAGGCGATTTATCTATTTGGTGTTCCTCCTGCTTCCTTGCAGAAGTATGGCAATCTTCCTACGGTTTTTTACGATGATGAGAAAAACAATCTTTTAGTAGCTGCGTTGCCTGCCCGAGATGAAATGGGATATTTTGGCTATATCAAAAAGATGATACTTACTTTACATAATATTGTGATGATGAAGAGAAGCCGGTTGCCTGTTCATGGAGCAATGGTAAGAATTTGTTTAAAAAATGGAAAGTCTGCTAATCTGGTAATAGTGGGAGATACTGGGGCAGGAAAGTCAGAGTCTTTAGAGGCCTTTAGAGTTTTAGCTAAGGAATATATTCGCGATATGACTATTATCTATGATGATATGGGATCTCTGGAGATAACCGAAGAAGGAGAGATAAAAAGCTATGGTACTGAAGTGGGTGCATTTGTCAGATTAGATGATTTACAATCTGGTTATGCCTTTGG
>JAKLPU010000093.1:0-2723 GCA_022013755.1 Candidatus Atribacteria bacterium
TAATTATCTAATCACCTCCTTTTCTTTTTTCATTTTCTTTCAGTATTATCTTCTCTTCACAAGCTATTTCTTCGAATTATATATTTTTTATAAATTTAACAAAATTAGTAACTATTCAGGTATCAAACATTCACTAAAATATTTCCTGCCCAAAGGTCTTCAATAGCATCTAATACATTAATTCCTTGCTTTTTTGCCGTAGAGATATATCCTCTAATACGACAAAACATATCTGCACCTAATTTATTTCTGAATGTCCCAGATATTTTTAAGCGGAGTTTCATCATACGGATATCTCTCTCTGAAAGATTATTATCAAAGGGAACATCAAAATCATACATAAAGGCTAATGTCTCCTTTGAATAATCTTTCAAGCGACCCAAAAAATTCAACGGTTCACTCTTTTTAACCCTTCCGCGTTTCTTTTCCACCACGGCGGATCTTCGATTTTCATTTTCTACTTTTGGTGGCGGATTGGCTTCATATCCCTCTAGTAAAAGCGCTTGATACCTTTTCTCAAATCCTTCCAATACAGAATCTTCAAGACTCTTACAATTGAACTGCAACTTTGCCGTGTCAACAGTATCTTTTATTTCCAGCAGCAATTTTTTCATTGTTCCCGCCCAAGATTGATCATATTGCTCGTCAATGTAATCGAATTCTCGTAAATGATGACTATTACACAAAGCATGATCGCATGGAAAAGTAAAATAAGACTTCCAGTGGTCATGCACCGCTCTACCATCAAAGTTAGGCAGAATCCCTATCGCATCCATTGCTTCCTTGCCGCGTTTCTTATGACAGGCGTAATAAGTATATTCTTCTGTGCTGCTGCTATGAAGCCAAAAGTTCTTTCCATTTACCGAAGAACCGCTTTCATCAAATCCAGCAACTTTAGACTGAATAATGTGATTTTTTATTTTTTCTTCTGGCTCTTCTAAAAGGTTATAGCATGAATAATTGTAATTAAATATAGTCCCTAAACTAATATTCCGACCATATATATCATAAATTATTTCACACATACGTTCATATGGGATGAATTGATAATTCATGAAATATATAACCTGAGATTTTATTCTACCACCATATTGAACTGGAGCTTTGACGTCATCCGGAAAAGATGCTACATGACGCGCTCCACAATCACAATCTTTTATTTCTGCCTGATATTCCGTAACCTCTATCCTGGGTTCCGGTATATCAAATACTTGTCGCTTTTCATAACCAACAACTTCTTTATCTTTTAAAGATCGTCCACAATGACAATTTTCTTTTTCTATTTTGCATTTTTCTATGTGGTCAGGATTATCTACCATCTCTAAAGTATAGCCTTTATGACCTTTTTGACCACCGGGATTGCGATTCGATTTTTTACGCTGACTTTTCGTCCTTTTCTTCTTTTTAAAACCATCACTTGAAGGTGGTTTGCTACTATTATGGCTGTCTTTGACAATTATATTTTCTAATCTCTGAATACGGTCTTCGAGAGCAAGTATCGTCTGCTCTACTTCTTCAATCTCCGATGAAAGTTCAAGAAGTTTTGATATTACCGCTTCTTTGCCTGAATTATATATATTTTCGGCATGGGCTCTATCCATCTTGCAATACCTCTCTGAAATTCTTTGATAAAGGATAGCCCCAAACCGCTTTAATAGATCGATTTACTCGAAAAGTTTGATCATTTTTACCTCTTCCTGTGGTCTTGCCTAAGTATATCCAATTCCCTGCCTTATAACATGTTCCGCGAAAACGTTCTGTATCGACAAATGTTTCGACAAAATATAGCGGATGATTAAAATATCTTTCCCAATCATTACCCAGAACCTTTACTATTTTACTCAATAACTGAGAAGCTAAACAATCAATCTTGACCCAGGGTAAAATCAGAAATCTTGTATTATAGGCTATTAAATGAAGATTCGCCTCTCTTTGGGATTTAGACCAGCCTATAAATTGATCTCTACATTTTATGTGGCGAACTGCTGATGAAAAACAAATACAGCCTATTGGCCTTCCCTTGGTAAAAAATATATATTTTAAATACTCTCCGATAGGATAAACATAACCTAAATAATGATAGCCGTCTATTAAACCATTATATAATTTTTCATGTGGAGTTCGCCTAACTTGTTTAATTTCTATCTGATCATAATCATCTATTGGCGTTTTATCAATATCTATTTTTGTAGGCTTGCTCCGATTTGCTAAAGGATTATTCGGGCGAAATTTAATCGGTGGTAATTTAATATAACCTGAACGCTCAAGTTGAAGCAATAAGCCCCGACAAACCATATCTTTTAAATGACCATTCGCTTGCCGCCAATTCCATGCTTCACATAACTTCTTTGATAGAAAACGTCGGCTGGCATCTGGATGATCAGTAATGAGTCTTTTTATAAACTCTATTTTCTCAGAATTGACTCTCTTTCCTTGATATTTAATTTCCAGTTCCATATCTTTAATATAATACATATGGAATTGGAATGCAAGTCTTTTCTAAAATAAATTGATGTATTCAAAGAACAATTGGATAGACTATATTATTTAATTGGCCATTTCACTGAGTGACCTGAATAGTTACCATTATTCTTAATCAATAACTATCATTTAGTTCATATTAAATTGAAAGACCTGAAAAAATTTGATCTAAAAGCTTTACTCTTTTTTCCAATAAAGTTTTGTTCCATTATTGTATACCCAATTGTTCTTTGAATACATCA
>JAKLPU010000010.1:0-3443 GCA_022013755.1 Candidatus Atribacteria bacterium
GCATTTCTCACACGGTTTTCTACAAATCTGAGGAATCCACTCATTTTTACATACTGGAGAATAACCCTGTTTCCCAGTTCTTCGACTTATCCAATATTTAGCAAACACGTCTTCTCTTCCTTTGAAGAGATTACGAAATATACTTATCTTCTCTTTTTTATCTTTTACACATAAGTGAAGCATATCAGACATTGAACATGTACCAACTACTCATTAAAATATTTTTTACTTATTTTAATATATATTCTTTGCTCTTTAGATAATATTAATCAAAATAATATAATAAGAAAGTAAATTATGTTTCTGAATTTTCTAAGAATTCATAAAATATTCGTAGTTCTTTCTCTAATTCACTTAACACTTTATCAATATTTTGCATTAAATCTTTTATCTTCACAATTCTGAAGTTATGAGCATAAATATTTCTAACGATATGGCGAAAAGCTCTGTATTTGTCAAGCTCTTCCTTTAAATCCTGCGAAATTACGGCCGGCCTAACTTTGGGTATCTCCATAGCCATTTGTTTTAGTATTTCTTGATGCCAATTTAGACCTTCAGGTTTAATTTCATCAATATTTTCTGCTACTCTTTCAAACATTCTTTCTAACCCATTATAAAAATTATGTAGATTTAATGCCACACTATCTAAATATAAAGAATCATCCTCGTTTAAAGCTAAAGACCAAGCTTTTTTAGCCCTTTGAATGCTCATTTGAATCTCTGATAATTCTTCTCTAATATGACTTCCCAAAGTTAAATATTTTTTATTCATACATTTATACCTTCTTTTTCAATAACTTTTTTTAAAGAATCATTGCAATCTTCAGGGTCTACTATATCTATTCTAAATTTAGAACTCAAAGATATAATTTCAGCCACTGCTTTAAAGTACATTTCGGGCGGTATGCCCCAAACAGCTAAATCAATATCAGACCATTTATTAAAATATAAAACACCCTTTAATGAACCAAAGATAATAACTTTTTTAGCATGATATTTGCTATATAAAAGCTTAGATGCTACTTTTGCTACAGACCACGCTTCTTGATATCTCTGAAATAGATATTCTTTTTTCTTTTCTTCTCTCTTTTTTAAACTCTTCCGATATTCTTTTATCTCTTCTAAGGTTAAATCCTTCGCTGTTTTAATCATAATTTTCCCGCCATGCTTACTTAATAGTAATATTTTTCATCTTTTATATTTTTTCATCTTTTTATTTTTAATTATACCCTTATTCTATAATTCTTTTCAACTACATGGAATAAGTAAATAATTTCAGATTCTGGCACTTTTCTTTTAAAAAAGTTGCCCAAAGGTGCCTGGCACTTTTGGGCAACTTTTTTCATTTTATCAGTTCACGAGCGATTTTTGCGGCTACCCGAGCATTATTTTTTACCAGCGCAATATTAGCTTTCAGGCTTTTACCCCCGGTTAATTCTTTTATCTTATTCAATAAATAAGGAGTTAACTTCTTTCCCTTGATCCCTTCCTTCTCTGCCGCCCTAACAGCTTCTTCTATCATTTCATTCATATACTCCATTGAAAGGGCGTATTCCTCAGGAACGGGATTAGCAATAATCATTCCCCCCCCTAATTCTAAATCCTGCATAACCCTTATTATTCCCGCTGCTTCCTTCTCATCATTTACCACATAATCGACCTTTAGTCCGCTTTCCCGACAATAAAAAGCAGGGAACTCATCAGTTCTAAAACCTATTATCGGCACGCCCATAGTCTCCAGATATTCTAAAGTTAAAGGCAGATCGAGTATAGCCTTTGCCCCGCTGCACACCACGGCTACCGGTGTTCGTGCCAATTCCTGCAAATCTGCCGATATATCAAAAGTCTTCTCTGCTCCCCGGTGCACTCCCCCTATGCCGCCAGTTGCAAAGACTTTTATTCCAGCCCTTTCCGCCACCATCATGGTTGCCGCTACTGTAGTAGCCCCATTTAAACCTTTTGCTGCTATCACTGCCAAATCCCGCCTACTGGCTTTTAAAATATCTTTAGAAGTTGCCATAAATTCCAATTCGCCCCTCGTCAGACCTACCTTTATCTTTCCCTTAATCACGGCGATAGTAGCCGGCACAACTCCATATCCTCGTATAATCTCTTCCATTTCCTCGGCCACCTCTAAATTTTCCGGATAAGGAAATCCATGAGATATTAAAGTTGATTCTAAAGCCACCACCGGCTTGCCTTCTTCTAAAGCTTCTTTTACTTCATCTTTAAAATCAAAAAATCTTTCTCTATCTCCACTCGCTTTTACACTCATAATTAATTTATAATAACCTTCCTCTCTCTCCTTCTTCCCCTTCTTCTTTCTCCTCTTCTATCCTGCTTCTCAATAATCCTTCTCTTAAATCTCTCCTTACTGCCTCTTTTGTAGAAATAGTTAAAGCCGCCGCCGCCAAACCAAATCTTGCCGCCACTTCCATAGAATATCCTTTAAAAATTCCATAAACCAGACCGGCCACCAGCGCATCTCCAGCCCCGGTTACGTCCACTACTTCGCCTTTATAAGGTGCCATAAACTTACCCGGCTCCGGGTCTCCTTGTCCTCCCTCACTTGAATTACCAGCCCCGCCATAAGAGACATATATTCCTCTTTTTCCTAAAGTGACAATCACATTCTTAACCCCTTTACCTTTCAATTCCTCTACCGCCTTCACTATATCTAAATCTATATCCAAATCTAAATCCTGATCATCACCCATCTCCGCCCCCAAGATTGATTCCAGTTCATCTCTGCTCGGAGTTACATAATCAATAGTCCATCTCCCGCTTCCGTCCAGTACCTTCCTTAACTTCTTGGCCTTCTCCACCGAGACCGGCTCCACTAAAATAGGCACCTTAACCTTATTACACAAGTCCACTACATATTCGATACTCTGCTCAGGTATATTAGTATCCATTACCACTATCTTGCTCCCTTTAATCAAATAAGCCTTTGACCTCAGATACTCCACCGTAATCTCCTCTAATATCCGCATATCCGAGACCGCTACTTCCATCTCGCCCTTATCATCCAGTATGGCCAGATATATTCCGGTTGGATGCTCTCCCGATATTATCATCTGCTCGGTCTTGACTCCAGCCTTCCCGGTCTCCTCCAATATTCTTATCCCTTCTCCATCATCTCCCACTGCACTTAACAGAGTAACCGGCACATTAAGCAAAGCAAGATTGTGCGCAATATTCCTTCCCACTCCTCCCGAACCAACATTTATTTTGCCCGGGTTGGAGGTATGTCTTTCCAGCACCTCCCCAGCAGGTCTACCCCTCAAATCAATATTAGCTCCACCTATCACCACTACCCCGCCAAATCTCCCTCGGCTATCACTTAATCTCGGAGAACTTAAAACTTCCTCTCTTATTCTGGTTAATACCATTTTAAAAAACCTACTCCAAAACAGTTAACATTTTTTTTATTATACCACAAA
>JAKLPU010000094.1:0-8183 GCA_022013755.1 Candidatus Atribacteria bacterium
GATTAAAAATAATTCCAAATTTTTAATCTCTTCTTGACATATTTTATAACTATTTAAATGTTTTGCTTCTTCTTCCAAAATTAGTAATTGATTTTTTATTTCAGAAATTATATTTTCAATCTTATCTAAATTATTATTGGTTTCCTCTATTTTATCTAAAGTTTTTTTCTTTTCATGTCTATATTTAGAAATAGAGGCAGCTTCTTCAAATAAATAACGTCTTTCAGATGGTTTTGCACTTAAAATAAGATCTACTTCGCCCTGAGCAATGATGGAATAGGTATTTTTACTCAATCCTGTATTCATAAATAATTCTTGAATCTCTTTCAATTTACAAGGGATTCCATTAATAAAACTTTCGGTCTCTCCGGAACGATAAATTCTTCTTTTAATATTTATTTCTTCCCAATCTACCGGGAGAACCTTCTCATAATTATTGACAGTTAACGAAACTTCCGCTAAGTTTAAAGGTTTTTCTTTGTGATTCCCTGAAAAAATAATATCTGTTAGCTGTTTTCCCCGTAATGATCTGATATTCTGTTCACCCAATACCCATCTGACTGCGTCGGTAATATTGCTCTTGCCGCAGCCATTTGGACCGACTATTACGGTTATGCCAGAATTGAATGATAGTTTAATTTTTTTTCCAAATGACTTAAATCCATAAATTTCAAGTTCTTTTAAAAACACTCTTTTGCCTCATTTTATTACTTTTAACTTTTTTAAAGCATCCTGTGCGGCATCCTGTTCTGCCTCTTTTTTATTCTCACCAGTTCCGGTTCCATAGGTGATTTTCTTTAGTCTTACCTCAATACAAAATATTTTTTTATGATCCGGACCTTTTTCTTTAATTAGACAATATTCGGGTAAACATTTCATCTTTTTTTGAGAAATTTCCTGTAGTAAAGTTTTATAATCTTCCCCATACTTTCCCTTCATAATTAGTTCCGTTTCTTTATGTATAAATAATAAGATAATTTTTTTAGCTTTTTGGAGGCCGCTATCTAAATATATTGCTCCTAATAAAGCCTCAAAACAATCTGCAAGAATAGATAATTTATTTCTCCCTCCGGTTGAATCTTCCCCTTTTCCCAAAATAATGTACTTTCCTAAAGAAAGGCGATCAGCCCATTTCGCCAAAATATCCTTGCTAATCATAACAGATTTAATTTTTGTAAGCTTACCTTCCGAAAAAGAGGCAAATTTACGATAAAGATGTTCAGTAACAATTAAATTTAAAACAGAATCACCTAAAAATTCTAATCTTTGATTGTTGATTGTCTTGTTTTTTAAAGTTTTTTTTTGGAAAGAAGGATGGGTTAAAGCTTCTTTGAGAAGGGTTTTGTTTTTAAATTTATAATCTAATTTTTTTTCTAAATTGTTTAACATTAATTCTTTTCTTTTTTCAAAATTATTTTACTACTAAATACTATAATGTTATCTACTTATTTCTATACGCTAAACGCTGTACGCTATACGCTATTCTTTATATTTGCCTAAAACAATTACTCCATTATGTCCGCCAAAGCCAAATGAATTGGAAATAGCGTAATCAACTATCTTCTTTTCACTTTTATTTGGTACATAATCTAAGTCACACTCCGGATCCGGTGAGTTGTAGTTTATGGTAGGAGGGATAATATCGTTTTTTATAGTAAGTGCAGTAGAAATTGCTTCCACTCCACCGCTTGCCCCCAACAGATGACCGATTATCGATTTATTAGAACTTATCTTTAAATTATAGGCATGCTCACCAAATACTCTTTTCACAGCTAAGGTTTCTAATTTATCATTTAAGGGAGTAGAAGTTCCATGAGCGTTAATATAATCTATCCGGGAAGGCTTAATTTCTGCATCTTTTAAGGCAATTTCTATCGCCTTGGCAGCCGCTTCTCCTTCAGGTGCGGGAGCAGTAATATGGTAGGCATCAGCAGTCATGCCAAAACCAAATATTTCTGCATAAATATTAGCATTTCTCTCTTTTGCGTGCTGCAAAGTTTCCAGGATTAATATTCCGGCACCTTCCCCCATAATAAAGCCGTCTCGTTCCTTATCAAAAGGTTTGGAAGCATTTTTAGGATGGTCATTTTGAGTAGATAAGGCTCTCATTTTGCAAAATCCAGCTAAAGCCATAGGGGTAATTGCAGCCTCTGTACCTCCGCTAATAATTATTTGAGCATCTCCTTGCTGCAAAAGTTTGAAGGCTATTCCAAGAGCATGAGTAGATGATGCACAAGCAGTAGTAATAACCCCATTAGGTCCTTTAGCCCCGATTTTTATAGCTATTTCCCCTGCGGATATATTGGAAATCATCATAGGTATAAAAAATGGACTTACTCTTCCCGGGCCCTTTTCCAATAATATTTTATGTTGTTTTTCAAATGTTCCTATACCGCCTATGCCTGAACCAATTATAACTCCCGTTGAATAAGACTCCTTTTCAGTAATTTTCAATTTAGAATCCTCAAGTGCCAGCATTGCCGCAACAATTGAAAATTGAGTGCTTTTATCCATTCTGTTTTCTTCTTTGATAGATATGTAATTTGTATAATTGAAATCTTTTACTTCTGCTGCTATTTTAGTAGGATATTTTTCGGTATCGAAATAACTTATCCTATCGATACCACATTTTCCCTGAATTAAGGATTGCCAAAATTTATTTTTTCCAATTCCTACGGGAGTAACCGGACCTAAACCGGTAATTACCACTCTATTTTTCATTATTCTATTCTCCACCGACACTAAATAATTATTTTTATTGAATTTACATTTTAATTAAGGGTCGGAGATTTATCCGACCCTTAATTAATTAGACATCAATCTTAATTTCTTAACATTATTCTTAATACATATTTTTTAAAAAACAAATATAAAAAATACTTATGCATATTTTATATTTATATTCTTATTTACTTAAGTATTTAACCACATCTCCAACAGTCTTAATTTTTTCTGCATCTTCATCTGGAATTTCCATATCAAATTCTTCCTCGAAAGCCATTATCAGTTCAACTATATCTAAAGAATCTGCACCTAAATCATCAACAAAAGAAGAATCTTCCGTAATTTTACTTTCATCAACTCCTAATTGATCTACGATTATCTTTTTTATTTTATCTATTGACTCCATTCTATACTTTCACCTCCTTTCACATTACCATACCGCCATCGACATTTATAACTTGCCCAGTAATATAATTTGCTGCATCAGAAACTAAAAAATACACCACTTTAGCGATATCTTCCACAGTACCCAATCTTTTTAAAGGGATATGTTGTTGGAGATCTTGTCTAACTTTTTCCGGTAATTTCTTAGTCATATCTGTCTCGATAAATCCAGGCGCAATAGCATTTACATTTATATTTCTTAAGGCAAGTTCTTTTGCCATTGATTTAGTTAATCCTATTATCCCCGCTTTTGATGCGGCATAATTAACCTGCCCGATGTTTCCTATCAATCCGATAACTGAGGATATATTTACAATCTTATCAGTGCTCTTTTGCCTCATCATATATTTTGCCACAGCTTTGGAACAATTAAAAGTACCTTTTAGATTTATTCTTATCACTGCATCCCAATCCTCTTCTTTCATCCTGATTAAAAGAGAATCTCGGGTTATTCCAGCATTATTTACTAATATATCTATTTTCCCAAATTTATTTATAATCTCCTTCATCATTCTATTCACTTCATCAAATACAGTTATATCAGCTTTTATCCCAATCGCTATATTACCACTTTTTTTGATTTCTTCCAAAGTTTTATCGATCTCATTTTTTGGTAAAATATCATTAACAACTATATTTGCTCCATGATTGGCCAATTCCTGGGCAATAGCTTTACCTATTCCACGAGCTGATCCGGTAATTAAAGCAACCTTCCCAGATAGTCCCATTTTATAAGACCTCCTTCATTTTTTCAACTACATTTTGAAGAGAATTTGAATCAAATACATTAAAAACATTAGATTCGGGAATAATTTGCTTAATTAATCCTTTCAACACTTTCCCGGGGCCTACCTCTATAAAATAATTAATACCTTCGGAATACATTTTTGTTATAGAATCAACCCACTTTACAGGATGAGTCATTTGTTTGATTAGAGCTAATCTAACCTCTTCTTTATTGTGCATATAATCAGCACTAACATTGCAAATTACAGGTATTTTAGGATTATCTATTTTTACTTTTTCCAAATATCTTGCTAAATTCTCTTTGGCTGTCTCCATAAATGATGAGTGAAAAGGAGCACTTACTTTTAAAGGTATTACCATCCTCGCTCCTTTCTCTTTGGCCATTATTGATAACTTTTCCAATGCTTTAATTTCACCGGAAACTACAATTTGAGTCGGAGAATTATAATTAGCAATTTCTACTATCCCAATATCCTTAATTTTTTCAAACATTTTACTTATCTCATCTTTTTCTAAGCCGATAATTGCTAACATTGAGCCAGTTCCTGCTGGAGTTGCACTCTGCATGTATTCTCCTCTTTTCCTTACTAACTTCACTGCATCTTCAAATTTAATAGCAGAACTAGCTACCAGTGCTGAATATTCTCCCAAACTATGTCCAGCAACTATAGAAGGCTTAATTTTATTTTTTCTTAACAATTTGCACAAAATTGTACTTATAGTTAAAATTGCAGGTTGAGCGTTAACCGTATTTTTTAATTCTTCTTCTGGTCCTTCGAAACAGACTTTACTAATATCTACTCCTTCTTCTTTTAAAGCATTATTAGCTATATTAAATAAAATATTTGCTTCCGGGTAATTCTCTATTAAATCTTTTCCCATTCCTATTTTTTGAGAACCTTGACCAGGAAATACAAAAGCTATTTTGTTCATTATCTATTGTGTAACTCCTTTTCTAATATATATTATCGAGATTATTTAATCCACTTTAAAACAATGGTTCCGCTAGTTAAACCAGCACCAAATGCGGTCAGTGCTACGATATTACCATTTTTAATCTTACCTTCTTTTACTGCTTCATCAAGAGCAATCATAACAGAAGCAGCTGAGGTATTTCCATATTTATTTAAATTTACAAAAACTTTATCTTTTTTTATTTTCAAAACTCTTATCAGGGCAGAAATAATTCGGATGTTAGCTTGATGCGGAATAAAACAATCTACATCTTCTACCGAAAGATTACATTTATCCAAAGTTTTTACAGTTGTCCTTTTCATGTTTTTAACCGCAAACTTAAATACTTCATTTCCTTTCATCTTAACATAATGCATTTTCTTTTCTACAGTTTCATGGGAAGCAGGGTTTTTGGAAAGCCCGGCTGGTATCATAATCAAATCATCGTGCGACCCATCTCCTGTCAAACAACCAGAAAAGATTCCTTTCTCCTGGTCGGCTTTTAAAACAGCCGCCCCTGCTCCATCGCCAAAAAGAATACAAGTGTTTCTGTCAGTCCAGTCAACGAATTTTGAAAGAGTATCTGCCCCAATTACTAAAACATTATCATAAAAACCGGTAGCAATATACTGCCAAGCAGTAATTAGGGCATAAACTGCACCAGTACAACCTGCTTGCAGATCAAAGGTTGCGGCATTTACAGCCTTAATTCTCTTTTGAACCAGGCAAGCGGTAGCAGGAAAAATCATATCCGGAGAATTGGTAGCAACAATGATTAAATCAATCTCCTCCGGTTTAATATTTGAATCTTTTAGCGCTTTCAAAGCTGCCTTTGCAGCTATATTTGAGGTTGTTTCACTATCTTCAGCTATACGGCGTTCAGCAATACCGGTTCTGGTGACAATCCATTCGTGATTTGTATCCACCATTTTTTCCAAATCTTCATTAGTTAGAACTTTTGTGGGAACATAAGAACCTGTTCCAATTATTTTAACATTTTTTATATTTTTCATTAATTAGTATTTTCCCCTTCTTGTTAGTGAATTATTTTTTTTATTTATATTTCTTTAAAGTGCTCAACTATGTTAGCATCAATAAATTTACCGGTATTAAGTATAGCATTTTTAAAAGTTTTTGCTTTAGACCGTCCATGACATATAAAGCATAATCCGTTTACACCTAACAGGGGAGATCCGCCATATTCTGTATAATCGGTCATTTTTACCAAATTCATAAATTTTTCCTTTAATTTATCCATTTCTTGATTTTGGGGAAGTTGGCTGATTACCATGCTATTAACCTCTGTTAAAAGCATTTTTGCTAAACCTTCAGAAGATTTTAATAATATGTTGCCAGTAAATCCATCACATACTAATACATCTGCTTTTCCCTTAAAAATATCTTTACCTTCGATATTCCCCACAAAATTAATATTGGCACTTTCTAAATTTTTATAGGCATTTTGACTAAATTTATTTCCTTTATTTTCTTCCTCACCAATATTTAGCAATCCTATTTTCGGATTTTCTATTCCTAAAATATATTTTGCGTATTTGCTTCCTATAAAGGCAAATTGGGGTAGATGTTCCGGTTTACAATCAACATTTGCACCCACATCTAATACCAATACTTTCCCTTTTGCCGAGGGCAATATGGCAGCAATGGCTGGACGGCGTATTTGAGGAATACACCCTAACTCCAATAATGCCGCGGCCATAACCGCCCCGCTATTTCCGGCAGAAATAAAAGCATCAGCCTGATTATTTTTTATTAATTTCGTGCCTACCACTATAGAAGAATTCCTTTTATTCCGTATGGCATCTAAAGGAAACTCACCTGTTTCAATATATTCTTTACAATTTATGACCGCTAATTTATCTTTTTTATATTTATATTTTAATAATTCTTCTTTGACTTTCTTCATATCACCTAATAAAATAATCTCTAAGTCTCTTTCTTCTAAGGCCAAAATTGCGCCTTTCAGAACTTCTTCGGGGGCATAATCCCCTCCCATGGCATCAAGGGCTATTTTCATTTAAGCTTTCTCCTTTTTTACTTTATCGTTAACCGAAAAAATTACTAACTTTCCCGTAAATACTTCCTTTTGATCAGATTTTACGTGTACTGATACTAAATATTTATTACCTCTATTACGAGCAACTCTTGCCTTGGCAACCAAAGTTTCTCCGGCATATACAGGTTTTTTGTAACTTAATCGGGCAATTCCCGTTAAGGCAACTTCTGTGTTAATGATGGAAATAGCCAATGAATCGGCTAAAGAGAAGATGTAGTGACTTCGAACTATTCCGGTTCTTCCAAAAGCCATATCTTTTGTAGTCTTCAAGATAGCAATTCCGTTTTTTCCTAACTCTATATCTATTAATTCTCCGATTATCTCTTCTTTCTTTAGAGATTTTACCTTATCCTTGGAAGAAGTATTTTTAGCAACCTGCACTATTCGTTTTCTCATTTCGGGAATCCCCATTTCCAGTCGATCTAATCGAATAGTTTGCACACTAATGCTAAATAATTCAGCAAGTTTTTTATCAGACAAAAATGGGTCCTTCAAAATATATTCCTTTATTTTTTTTTGCCTTTCTAATTTACTTAAATTTCGAATCATTTTCCCAGCCACCTATCTTATATTTATTAATAGCACCTATTATTAGCTACTACTAATTGTAAGTATTATACATTAGTGGCATCTAAAAATCAAACATATTTTTTAAATGATACAGAAATAAAAAAAAGTGCCACATTTTAATAAATTAATTGTGGCACTTTCTCGAATCAAATAATAATATTTTACGATCTATTTCTTTTTATCTTTTTTTTCAGAAGATGAAATAATTTCCTTTCCATTGTAATAACCGCATTCAAGGCATGCTCGGTGAGGTAATTTCATCTCATGGCATCTCGGACATTCCTCTAAATTTACTTCATTCAAATTCCAGTGCGTGCGTCTTTTATCTCTTCTTGATTTGGATGTTTTTCTTTTTGGCACCGGCATAACGCATACCTCCTTATTCTATAATATAATTTAATTGTATTTATCGATTCGTTAACTGGTTACTTAGTTAACTGGTTAATTGGTTAATAAATTATTAGTATTAAACTAGCTAACCAGGTAACTAACTAACAAGCTAACTAATTCTATACGCTAAACGCTATATGCTGCTTTTTCACTAACAACTAATATAATATCTTAATAACTTTAAGAGTATATAATTTCTTATTGAAAAAAGCAAATTATTTTTAATTTTCTTTATTGTTTCTATTAGCCATTATTTTAGATAGGTCAGGCTTTTTTTTGC
>JAKLPU010000095.1:0-16091 GCA_022013755.1 Candidatus Atribacteria bacterium
CTTTACCAATAAAGCTGCTCAAGAGATGAAAAATAGGATTGAATTGTTAAGTAAAGTTATTTCCAATAGAAATATGATGAAAGGCTTATGGATGGGTACTTTTCATTCTATCTGTGCACGGATTTTACGCCAGGAGATAGATATCCTGGGTTATGATAAAAATTTTGTTATATATGATAAAGGCGATCAGCTTAGCATGATAAGAAGGTGTCTTGGGACTCTCGATTTAGATAATAAAAAATATAGCCCTAATGTTATTTCTTCTATAATAGACAGAGCAAAGAATAATTTAGAAGATGTAGAATTGTTTGAATATAATGCTATAGGTTATTTTAAGAAAATTGTAGCAAGGGTTTACCAACAATATCAAATAGATTTATTCGAAAATAACGCTCTGGATTTTGGAGATCTAATTTTACTGACCGTGAAACTATTTAGAGAAAGACCTGAAATTTTAGAACATTATCAGAATCAATTTAGATTTATTTTAGTAGATGAATATCAGGATATAAACATAGCTCAATATCAGTTAGTAAAATTACTTTCGAACAGAGATCATAATTTATTTGTAGTAGGTGATCCTGATCAGAGTATCTATAAATTCAGAGGAGCTGACTTAAGCAATATTTTAAGATTTGAACAGGATTTTCCTCACAGCAGAATAATTAAATTAGAACAGAATTATCGCTCTACTAAAGTTATATTAGAAGGAGCAACAAATCTGATAAAACACAATAGAAACCGGAAAGAAAAAGAGCTCTGGACCGATAAGAAGGGTGGAGAAAAGATAAGGTGTTTTGAGGCAGCCAGTGCCCTGGACGAGGCGTTATTTGTCAGTCAAGAGATTATAAAATTAAACAAAGAAGAAGATAAAGCTTTTAAAAATTTCGCCATTTTATATCGGACTAATGCCCAATCGAGAGCATTTGAAGAGATATTTAATAAACAGGGTATTCCTTTTCGTGTAGTAGGAGGATTAAGATTTTACGAGAGAAAGGAAGTAAAAGATATTCTGGCTTATCTGCGTTTTATTCATGATCAAAAAGATGGAGTAAGTTTTTTAAGAATTATCAATAATGCTAAATTAGGTATAGGCAAGATCACTTTAAGCAAAATAGTAGAATTTGCCCAAAAAAATAATTTAAATTTTCACCAGGCTTTAAAACAGGGATTAAGGGTAATAAAAATATCCGCAGACAGGAAAGAAGCAATAAATAAATTTACTTCCCTGATTGATGAGCTTAATGAAAAGAAAAAAGAAATCAAGGGGAGCGAACTGCTCATAGAATTAATAAAAAAAATCAATTATTATGAAGAACTAAAAAAAGAAGGGGAATTCAAAGCTCAAAGCAAAATCGAAAATATAAAGGAATTGATCCTGGCAGTACAAGAGTTTGAAGAGAACAACGAAGATAAATCTTTAACTGCCTTCTTAGAGTATGTTGCATTAATTACAGATATCGATCTTTACAAAGGAGAAGAGGATGTAGTTACAGTTATGACCCTGCATAGTGCCAAGGGTTTAGAATTCCCGGTGGTTTTTATTACCGGGTTTGAGGAAGGTATATTCCCTCATTCTCGTTCCCTGAATAGTGGGGAGGAATTAGAAGAAGAAAGAAGGTTGTGTTATGTGGGGATGACCAGGGCTAAAGAAAGGCTATATTTGACTTATGCCTGGAGAAGAAATTTGAATGGTAATACCTTATTCAACAGTGTTTCACGATTTATTTCTGAGATTCCAAAACATCTTAAAGAAGAAGCAGATATAGAAAAAGAAGAAGAAATTCCTTCACTTGATAATAGAAGAGAAAAAATTGAGGTAGCAGTGGGAGATAAGATAAGGCATGTGGATTGGGGAATAGGGACTATATTAAATAAAATAGATACTGAAAATGATATTTTTATAACTGTGGATTTTGGAAGAGTGGGATTAAAAAAGTTATCAATTAATTACGCACCCTTGGAAAAATTATAGCGTGTAGCGTACAGCGTTTAGCGTATAGGATAAATCATTCAATATTAAACTAAAAATTTAAAGCGAAAAGCGCAAAACCATAATTAAAAATTAAAAACTTTTCTATATAGAAATGTGTTTGAGGTAGGGGGCGGATTTATCCGCCCCGTGTGATTTGGTAATTTTTTAGCGGGTTTGATGAATAAAACCCCTACTTTCTATACGCTAAACGCTGTACGCTCTACGCTATTCTTCTTATTTTAATGCTTCTTCATTTATTTCGATTTCTACTTTACCCTTTAGTTCTTCTAAGAGATTATCAAAAGCTTCTTTTTGCTTGGTAGGAAGTAAGGTTTGAATGATTTCTTCTTTAACCTCTTCAAGAGCTTTAACGGTTTCTGGTTTTTTCTCAGTAATTTTTAAAATATGGAAACCGAAATCAGTTTTAACTACTTCGCTCAATTCTTCTACCTCTAAGGCAAAGACTACCTCTTCAATTTCTGGAATTACTGTACCTTTAGTCAAGAATCCCAAATCTCCACCCTGGGCAGCACTGGGGCCGGTAGATTTTTCTTTGGCAATTTCGCTAAAATCTCCTCCTGCCTTCAATTGTTCCAGAATAGCTTGAGCCTCTTCTTCACTCTCTAATAAAATATTATATAAATGGATTTGTTCTTTTTCGGTGAAACTACCCTTGTTTTGTTCATAGTATTCCGAAACCTCTTCGTCATTAACATCTACTTTATCTAATATTTCTCTTTGTATTAAAGTCTGGACTAGTATTTGTTCGGTCATTTTTTTTATCTGTTCTAATACGTCGTTATCTTTTTCTAACCCCATATTATTTGCTTCTTGAATCAGAAGTTTTTCAGAAATCACCTGGTCAAGCACCATACTTTTATCAAGTTGTAGTTTGTACTCCTCCGGAACCTCTTCCCATAATTGATTAAACTCACCCAGTGTAATAGTTTGTCCCCCAAAAGAAGCTAATATAGTCTCAGGAGATAAAATAGTTTCAACATTTTCTGGATTTGTTTCGGTAGTGGATGTCCCCTCATCAGCAAAAACAAAAGTAAAATTAAAAATTAAAAATACCAAAAGGCATAGAGTTAAAACAGTCGAGATTCTAAAAATATTCATTGATTTATTCATTAAAAAGCTCCTTCCGAAATATATATAAATTGTAACGTGCAGTTTAAAGTTTATCATTTTTTAAAATCAAAGTAAAGGTATTTTTAAATTCTATTATCGTAAACTTTATTGGGGTAGTTAGATAAAAAAAAGAATACTATTTTTTTTTATCTTTTCTTCTCTTTCTTAACTTGATACTCGATACTGTTTTTACTCGATACTTTCTTTAGATGCATTTGAAAAACTGCTTATAAAATGATAAACTTTATAAGTTAAATAATATAAATATTTAAAAATGATGCTGGAAAGGTTGAAATAGTAAAAAAGGAAAAACAATGTTAAAAAAATTTATATCTTACTATATGCCATATAAAAAATTATTTCTGTTAGATTTAAGTTGTGCTTTTATGATAGCATCCATAGATTTAGTGTTTCCATGGATTACCAGACAATTTATTAATGATATTATACCTAATGGTAAATTAAGAATATTTTATATATTCATTGCAACTTTATTAGTGCTTGCTGTAATTAGAGCAGTCTTAAATTATATTATAGATTACTGGGGACATATTGTGGGAACCAGAATGGAACGGGACATGAGAAGAGATCTCTTTGAACATTTACAGACTCTATCTTTTGATTATTTTGATAATATAAAAACCGGGCAAATAATGTCCCGAATAGTAAACGACCTAAGGGAGATATCTGAATTAGCTCATCATGGACCAGATTCAAGATGGCATGACTGGTTTTGAACGATTTGTAGAAATTATGAAGGTAAAACCTTCTATATTAGACAAAGAAAATGCTGTTGCTTTAAAAGAAATAAAGGGAAAGATTGAGTTTAAAAATGTTGCTTTTAAGTATAGCGAAAAAAATTTGTTTTATCCAATATAAATCTTGCCATAATGCCGGGAGAGACAATGGCATTGGTAGGTCCGTCTGGTGGTGGGAAAACTACTCTTTGCCAGTTAATCCCCAGATTTTATGAGGTTAATGATGGCAAAATATTAGTTGACGGCATTAATATAAAAGATATAAAAATGAAATTTCTAAGGGAGAATATTGGCCTGGTTCAGCAGGATATATTTTTGTTTACCGGAACAATAAAGGAAAATATATTATATGGAAAACCCGATGCTGAAGATGCAGAAGTGGTAAAAGCGGCTAAAGATGCCAACATTCATGATTTTATAATGAGTTTGCCCGAAGGATACGATAGTTATATAGGAGAAAAAGGGATAAAACTTTCAGGGGGTCAAAAACAGAGGGTATCTCTGGCGAGAGCATTTTTAAAGAATCCTGCTATCCTCATACTTGATGAGGCTACTTCAGCTTTAGATAGTGAAGCTGAAATTATAATACAAAAAGCTTTAAAAAAGTTAACTGTTGGCAGAACAGTGCTGGTAATCGCCCATAGGTTATCTACTATAAAAAGCGCCAACGAGATAGTGGTTTTAACCGACCAAGGGATTAAAGAAAAAGGTAATCATGATGAGCTTATAGCCAAAGATGGGTTATATGCTAAACTTTATAATGCTCAATTTAGAGGCTTCATACCGGATACAGTAGAATGAAGAAGAAAAATATAGATCGCTATTAATTAAAAAATCTATAATTTAAGGTTAGAAGGGTTATAAGGTAAAGATAAGAATAATAAGCACTCTTATTTTTTCTATCTTATCTTGTTTCCGAATCTTTTCTTTCTATTTACGCGATACGCAATGCTCAATACGCAATACGAGTAACATGGTTGTGTTTTGATAAGCTTTTATTATATACTAATTGTAATAAAATATTAGGTAAGACAATTTCTTATAGGTCAAATTTTGATAAATTTACCAGAGGGAAAAATGGTTCATAATTCTGATAATCATAATAATATTATAAAAAAAATAGAGGAATTAAGAGAGAAAATCAGGTATCACAATTATAAGTATTATGTTTCAGATGACCCAATTATCTCTGATACAGAATACGACCAATTGATGAAGGAATTAGCAGAATGGGAAACGAGATATCCTCAGTATATTCTCCCTGCTTCTCCCACTCAGAGAGTAGGGATAGAACCAGTTTCGGAATTTACCACAGTAAAACATACTGCTCCTATGTTGAGTTTGGCGAATGCTTTTTCAACCGAAGAACTACGAGCTTTTGACCAAAGGATAAAAAAATTAATTCCTCAAAAGAAATTAGAATATGTAGTAGAACCAAAAATTGACGGCCTGGCCGTTGCTCTGGTTTTCGAAAACGGTATCTTCGTAAGAGGAGCTACTCGGGGGGATGGGGTAAACGGAGAAGAGATTACCTCCAATCTTAAGACTATAAAAACTATTCCTTTAAAGTTGTTCGGTGAAAATATACCTCCTCATATCGAGGTATACGGGGAAGTGTATACGAAGAAGAGTGATTTTAAAAAGTTAAATGAAGGAAGGATAGAAAACGGAGAGAGTATATTTGCTAATCCCCGGAATGCTGCAGCTGGTTCGGTAAGGCAGCTTGATCCTCGAATCACCGCTCAAAGGCATTTAGATACTTTTATCTATAGAGCAACTTTTCCTTTGGAAAATAAATTCAATACCCATATGGAAGTATTAAGTTATCTAAAGAAAATAGGATTTAAAGTAAACTCTCATATTAAACTTTGTCAAGATATAGAGGAAGCTATAACTTACTGCCGGCAATGGATAGAAAAGAAAGAAGAATTAGATTACGAGATTGACGGAATGGTGATCAAAGTTAATTCCTTGAGAATGAGAGAAGAATTGGGATCAACTACCCGGAGTCCCCGCTGGGCTGCTGCTTACAAGTTTCCTGCCCAACAATTGACCACGAAAGTTCAGGATATTATCGTTCAGGTAGGGAGGACAGGAGCGCTAACTCCGGTGGCTATACTTGATCCGGTTAGGATATCCGGTTCTGTGGTGCAGAGAGCAACTCTGCATAACGAAGATGAAATTAGAAGAAAAGATATTAGAATTGGGGATACTGTCTTAATTCAAAAAGCCGGAGAAGTTATTCCGGAAGTAGTAAAAGTAATAAAAGAGAAGAGAACTGGTAAGGAGATGGAATTTGTTATGCCCAGCCAATGTCCGGTATGTGGGGCAAAGGTATTTAGACTAGAAGGTGAGGTAGTCTCTCGATGCAATAGTCTTAGTTGTTCCGCGCAGATTAAGGAAAGGATTAGACATTTTGCCTCTCGAAATGCTATGGATATTGAGGGGTTAGGCCCGGCAATAATTGATCAATTAGTAGAAAAAGATCTAATTATAGATATTTCAAATTTGTATTTTTTGAAAAGAAGTGATTTGATCTCTCTTGAGCGGATGGGTGAGAAATCTGTAGATAATTTATTAGACGCTATTGAAAAGAGTAAGAAAAAATCTTTTGATAATTTAATCTATGGTTTGGGGATACGTTATGTGGGAGTTCATACCTCAGAAGTCATTACCAGATCCTATTCTACTTTAGATAAATTTGAAAAAGCCAGATTAGAAGAATTAATTGAGATCAATGAAATTGGTCCCAAGATTGCAGAAAGTATAATTCTTTTCTTTAAGGAAAAGGAAAATTTAGCTATTATTGAAAGATTAAGAAGTGCTGGTTTGAATTTTAATCTAGAAGAAGAGAAAATGAGAAAGGAAAAAGTAACCCGGATATTAGCCGAAAAGCAATTTGTCTTAACCGGTACTCTAAAGGATTTTACCCGTACTCAAGCAAAAAAAATAATCATTGAATTGGGAGGCCGAGTTACTGGCAGCGTAAGTAAAAAAACAGATTATGTGGTAGCCGGCGAAGAACCGGGATCGAAATACCAAAAAGCACAAGAATTAGGCGTAAATATAATTAATGAAGAGGAATTTAAAAAAATAACAGGTATAGCGTAGAGCGTACAGCGTTTAGCGTATAAGTGAGAGGAAGAAATGCGGGCAGGAATAGCATAGAGAAAAGAAGAAGCCAGAATAGAATTTAGTTGGTTAAATGCAGGAATGAAAAATTCTCGTAGGGGCACGATGCATCCATCGTGCCCACAAAAAACGAAAAACAATAAAATAGGAAGGGCACAATTCATTGTGCCCCTATAGGCAAACAATATAATACGATATACTAAAGAAGATAGAGGAAAGAGGAGATAGTATGACTGAAAAAATAATTACTAAAAAAGAAGTGGCATATGTCGCTGAATTAGCTAAATTAGAATTTAATGAAGAAGAAAAAGAGGAATTTACTTCTCAGTTAAATTCAATTTTAGATTATTTTAAAAAATTAAATGAGCTTAATACTGAAGAGGTTGAACCTACTGCTTACGTTATTTCCATGCCCAACCTACTGAATGAAGATGAGGTTAAACCTTCTTTACCCCAGGATGAAGTCCTTTTCAATGCCAAGTATATCAAAAAAGGCTATTTCAAAGTTCCTAAAATAATGTGATTTAAAATAAAGGGCACAATTCATTGTGCCCCTACAAAAACAAAAAAATAAGAATATAGAATAAGAGAAGTAGAAGATAAGATAGATTCCCTTCTGTGGGAATGACAGAAAAGAAAGCAAGAATGACATAAGAATGCGGGAATGACAGGTGTAGGAGTTCGATTCATCGAACCCGTAAATAAGCGGGTCGGATAAATCCGATCCCTACAAAATACAAATACAAAAACATAAAGATTAGGTAAAAAACGAAAGTGGATTTCTAAGTTTAATTAAAGCAAGAGGAGGAAAGATAATTGACCTTAAACCAATTAACTGCTCACGAAGCTATAAACTTAATTAAAAAAAAGAGAATAACTGCTTATGAAATTATGCAGGATATTTTTAATCAGATAGATAAAGTAGACAATCTAATCAAAGCCTTTCTAGTTATTAACCGAGAAGAAGCATTAAAGCAAGCCAAAGAAATAGACATAAAAGTAAAAAATGGAGAAAAACTTCCTCCCTTAGCCGGTGTAACGGTCGCTGTAAAGGATATAATAGCTACTCGAGGAACGGAGACTACCTGCGGTTCTAAAATATTAAAAGGTTTTATCCCGCCATATAATGCTACGGTAATTAATAGATTAAAGGAAGCAGGAGCTATAATAATAGGTAAAACCAACATGGATGAATTTGCTATGGGTTCTTCAACTGAAAATTCAGCATTTGGCCCTACTCGTAATCCCTGGGATTTAGAAAGAGTGCCTGGTGGTTCCAGTGGTGGTTCTGCTGCGGCGGTGGCAGCTGATGAAACCATTGTTGCATTAGGCACAGATACTGGTGGATCTATTCGTCAACCAGCCTCTCTTTGTGGAATGGTAGGATTAAAACCTACTTATGGAAGAGTTTCCAGATATGGGTTAATTGCCTATGCTTCATCTTTGGATCAAATAGGGCCTATAACCAAAGATGTGATTGATTGTGCCCTGATAATGAAGGTAATTAGTGGAATTGATTCCCACGATTCTACATCAGCAAATTTACCTGTTCCTGATTATATAAATTCTTGTAGAGAGGGGATAGAAGATCTAAGAATCGGAGTTCCTCAAGAATATTTTATAGAAGGAATCGATCAGGAAGTTAAAATTGCTATAGAGAGGACACTTAAATTATTTGAAAGTTTAGGAGCAAAGGTAGAGGAAGTCTCTCTCCCTCATACTGAATACTCTTTACCCGCTTATTATCTAATTGCTACTGCGGAAGCAAGTTCTAATTTAGCTCGATATGATGGTGTACAATATGGTTATAGAGCAGATAATTATAAAGATTTATCCTTTATGTATAAGAAAACCAGGAGTGAAGGTTTTGGTAATGAGGTAAAGAGAAGGATTATGCTGGGGACTTATGCCTTAAGTTCAGGATATTATGATGCCTATTATTTAAAGGCTCAAAAAGTTCGGACTCTAATTAAAGAGGATTTTGATAAAGCATTTGAAAAATATGATATTCTTATTACCCCTACTTCTCCCACCCCTGCCTTTAAACTAAATGAGAAGGTAGCTGATCCCTTGACTATGTATCTATCTGATATATATACTATTCCTGTTAATTTAGCCGGTATTCCAGCCATTTCCCTTAATTGTGGATACAGCAAAAGTAATCTGCCTATAGGTTTACAAATTATCGGTAAGCATTTTAGTGAAGAGACTATACTTCGAGCAGCCTTTAATTTTGAACAAAATAATGAGATAGAAAAGAAAAAACCAGAAATAAGTCCAGCAAGATGTAAGGAGGAAGCATAATGAAAGAAGAGGTAGTAATTGGTTTAGAAGTTCATATTCAATTAATGACAAAAGCTAAAATGTTCTGCCATTGCAGTACTGATTACATTGGAAAAGAACCCAATACCAATACCTGTCCAGTATGTTTAGGTTTACCCGGTTCGCTTCCCGTACTTAATAAAAAAGTATTAGAATTTGCCGTAAGAACTGCGATGGCTTTAAATTGTAGAATTAATCAGGTAAGCAGATTTCACCGTAAAAATTATTTTTATCCTGATTTACCCAAGGCTTATCAGATATCTCAATATGACCTCCCTTTAGGAGTAAATGGATATATGGAAATATCTCTTCCCGAAAGTGATGAAAAACGCAGGATTGGGATTACTCGGGTTCACATAGAAGAAGATGCAGGCAAATTAATCCATGAAGGAGACATTGCTTCCTCATCTTCTTCCCTGGTAGATTATAACCGCTGTGGGATCCCTTTGGTAGAAATTGTGACTGAACCAGACTTTCGTTCCCCTGAAGAAGCAAGAATATTTTTAGTAAAATTAAGGAGCATAGTTCAGCACTTAGGAGTATGTGATGGCAATATGGAAGAAGGTTCGATGCGTTGCGATGCCAATGTTTCACTTAAAAATGCGAAATCCGGTGCTTTAGGTACCAAGGCAGAAATAAAGAATATGAATTCGTTTAAAGCAGTCAAAAAAGCCTTGCAGTTTGAGGTGGACCGCCAAAAGAAGCTCTTGGCTGAGGGAATAGAGATAATTCAGGAAACCAGGCACTGGGATGAATCAAAGAATATTACCGTCTCAATGCGAAGCAAAGAAGAAGCCCATGATTATCGTTATTTCCCCGAACCGGATCTCCTGCCTCTTAAAGTAGATTTAAAAATGACTGATGAGATCAGGAGAAATCTTCCTGAATTACCTGAAGCAAGAAGAGAGCGGTTCATCAAAAATTATCAGATTCCCGAATATGATGCCGAGATATTAACTTCGAGCAAAGCATTGGGTGATTTTTACGAAAAGGCTACTTCTTTATATTCCAATAGTAAAGTTTTAAGTAATTGGATTATGGGAGAATTAATACGTTATTTAAATGAAAATAAGGTAGAGATAGAAGATTCTCCTATTTCTCCAGAAAAATTAGTTGGGATGTTAAAATTAATGGATGAAGGAATAATTAGCGGTAAGATGGCTAAAGATGTCTTTGAAAAAATGTTTAAGACCGGAAATGGCGCCTCTCAGATTGTGAAGGAAAGCGGAATTACTCAAATTACCGATGAAGGTGAATTATTTAAGGTAATAGATAAGGTGATTAAGGAAAACCCCAGGTCGGTAGAAGATTTCAATGAAGGAAAAGAAAAAGCTTTACACTATTTAGTTGGCCAGGTTATGCGTTATACCAAAGGAAGGGCAAAACCCGATTTTGTCTTTGACATGATAAAACAAAGGATAAAGAAATAAGACAATAAGATGAAATTACCTCAAATGCTAAATCATTATACCAAATTACCTAAAAGCATCTATATATTATTTTTTGCTCGAATGGTAAACTCGATGGGTGCTTTTGTTTATCCCTTTTTAACTATTTATTTGACTAAAACACTATCCCTGGATGAAGGGGAAGCTGGTTTTATAGTGATGCTTGCTATTACTGCCCATCTCCCCGGCTTAATAGTGGGAGGAAGATTAGCTGACTGGTTAGGAAGAAAGAGAATCTTACTTTTATTTCAGGGACTGGCAGCAATTTGTCTTATACCTTGCGCATTTTTAAATAATTCATTTATAATTCCCCGATTCTTGATTTTATCTGCGTTTTTTCTGGGGGCTGCCCAACCCGCCAGCACTGCCATGACAGCAGATTTGACTAATCCGAGTAACCGAAAGGCCGCCTTCTCTCTTTTGTATTTAGGTAATAATATTGGATTTGCTGTGGGGCCATTAATTGCCGGATTTCTATATAATAATTATTTAATGTGGATATTTTTAGGAGATGCTGCCACTACCCTTGCTTCTTTAACTTTGGTCTATCTGTTTATTCAAGAGACTCTTCCCTCAAAAGAAAAGATAGAAGAGAGCTACCAGCTGGGAAATAATTATGAAAAAGCTGAAAGGGGTAATTTGTGGCAGGTCTTACGGAAAAGACCCAGACTTTTATTGTTTACCCTGATATCTTTAATTTATAGTTTTGTTTATGCTCAGACGACTTTTAGTATTCCCATTCAGGTTATTGAGCTATTTGGAGATAAAGGGCCAAAAATGTTTGGGGTAATTATGACCACTAATGCGCTTGTAGTATCTTGTCTGACCATAATTATAATAAGTCTTACCCATAAAATAAAACCAGTGCTTAATGTAGCCTTAGCTGGACTATTATACGCTGTTGGATTTGGCGTGATATTCTTTATAACCGGTTTAGCCTGGTTATTGTTTTCTACGATAATTTGGAGTATAGGAGAAATATTAGTCACAACCAATACAAATGTTTACATTGCAAATCATACTCCGATGTCTCATCGGGGGAGGTTTAATGCGGTTATACCGGTTATAATGGGAGCAGGATTCGCCTTGGGGCCCTTAATTAGCGGAGATTATATAAGAAAATATGGAATTAATAATATTTGGCCGGCAATATGCTTTTTAAGTATAGTAGCAGCAGTATTAATGTATTTTCTATATTTCAGTGAAAAGAAGAGGAAACAGTTTTAATTTAGCAACTTTAGAAGTTTTTTCATCACAATTTTTAATGAACTTTTTATTTTAGTTATTTTATTACCTCTTTTTAAAGAGATTAAAAAATCTATCCTGATAATGTTCGAATAATCCCCAATTATCCAGTTCTTCTTTTAATTCAACCGGCTCCAATTCTCTTTTTTCCACTAATTTAAATAATATTTCTATTTCTTCTCGGGCAGCTACCGGGATACCATATCTATCTTTAGAGATAATAGCTTGACCAATCTGGTTTACTCCTATAAACCCTCTTCTTCTAAAATCAGGTACCTGAGCTGTATAAACACTTCTAACCATCATATCTAAAATAAACTTCGAAAGAGATACGTCCCATAGACCGGCTACACCCTTAATAACGGCACAAAGGGTATCCCCCTTTTTATCAATTTCATTATTAATATTTTCTGCTACGGTTAACAAAGGACCGGAAACGAAATTCATTTCGTCAAGTTCTTTGTTAACTTTAAATTTATAAAGAATTCCCGCTAAATCAGGATATTGGCTGGCCAGTATTTCAAAAGCCTTTTTAGCTTCGCCGCTAAACCCCTCTATCCTAAACATATAAGAAGGGGTAAGTAATTTGGGTTGATACCAGCTAACTTTTCCTTCCCTAACTACAGTTTCTAAATTATCTTTGGTAAATTCAGAATATACTGGTTCAGTTAGAACATAATAATGAATTACCGAGGAACCAAAAGTAGATATTAGCTGTTTAGGTCTTCTTAATATTTCAGTATGTTCAAAGGCATATCTTATTTTTTCATCTATATTCATTTTTACTCCTGCCTCATTCGAAAAAATATTTAATTCTTTTTCTATTTCTTTATCCAATACGAAATACGCGATACGAATTTAATACTAGTGTAAACTTTAGTGAGATAGTAAGATAAAAAGATGAATGTTACTTTTTACTATCTTTTCTTTTTATTTCCTAGCTCGATACTATATACTTGATACTGTAATTAATCAACATGACAAAAAAAATATTTTAATATATAATATTGACATTAATATTTTACTACAAAAAGAGGAGTTATACCACATTTTTTGTAACTTATAATAATTATATTAAATTTAAAAAGAGAGAAGGGGATTATTATCAGTAAGATTATTATCGGAGTTATGGGCGGAGGAGAAATAGTTAATACCGGTGACTATGAAGATGCTCGGCGCTTAGGCGGTCTAATTGCTAAAGAAGGGTGGATTTTATTAAACGGAGGGAGAGCTTCCGGAATTATGGAGGCCTCAGCTCGAGGGGCGAAAGAAAACAGCGGGTTAACTATTGGTATTTTACCAGGCAATAACCCCGCATGGGCTTCTGAATATATCGACATTCCCATATTGACCGGGATAGGTCTTGCCCGGAATTACATCAATGTATTAACCAGTGAAGTGGTAGTAGCTCTTCCTGGGAGAACCGGGACTATTTCAGAGATTGCTTTAGCTCTAAATATTGGGAAAAAAGTGATTTCCTTAAATTTTGATTTGGGTATTTTGTTTAAAAAATACGAAGAAGCCAAGCAATTAATCTACGCTAAACAGCCAGAAGAAGTGGTAAGTTTAATTAAAAAAATATTAAGAAGTGATTTTGATAAGAGGGTTGGGAAACATGTCTAAGATATTAATGAAAGTAGATGGCGCCTGTTACCCCAACCCAGGGAATATGGCAATTGGTATAGTGATTTATAAAGATGGAGAATTGTTTAAAAAAATAAGTGAAGCTATCGGTTATGGAACTAATAATATTGCTGAATATAAAGCCTTAATTAGAGGATTGGAAGAGGTAAAAGAAATAAACCCTGAGAGGATAGATATATATTGTGATAGCCAACTATTGGTTAAGCAGTTAAATAAAAAATACAAAGTTAAAAATAAAGGAATAATTCCATTATTTAATCGGGTTGGAGAGATCATTCGAACCATTCCAGGGAAAGTATATTTCATCTGGAATAGAAGAGATGACAACTTCATGGCCGATGGCTTAGCTAAAAGAGCTCTGACTGAAGAAGAAATAAGCAAGAGGGAACAGTCTGCTAAAGATTTAAAGGTAGAACAAAAAAATGATTATTTTTTAGTAAGTAGTTCAAAGCCAGGAAAATACTATAAGGTTGATATAAATATCCCTCAGTGCGAATGTATAGATTTTTTAAGAAGAGCTCGAAAATTAAAACTCGAGTGTAAGCATATAATGGCAGTTCGGAACTTTTTGCAAGAATCGGGAAGAAAAAGAGAGACCATGAGTAGGCCAAAGATGAAAATTTTGATATTAAGCAAGATGGTAAAACCTCAAGTATGGGAGAAGATATTTAATGAATTAAATAAAAAAGCAAAACTTAATTTAGAGTTTATTATACCTAAAAAAGATGAAAGAGAAACTATTAAAAAATACCTCAAAGATGTTGAAGCGGTGATAGGAGAAAATTTCAGTAAAGAAGACCTTGAACAAGCTAAGAAATTAAAATTAATTCAAATTCCTTTTGCAGGGGTAGATAAATTAGATTTTAACTTATATAAAAATTACCCAGACATATTTATTTGTAATATCCATGCCAATAAGTTTGCAGTTGCCGAACACGCCTTTGCCCTTATTTTAGCGTTAACTAAAAATATTGTTACTAATGATAGGGATTTAAGATTGGGTAAATGGCATGGATTTTCTACCAAAGAGCCTACAGTTCAACTTCAGGGGAAAAGTATAGGAATAGTAGGTTTGGGTTCAATTGGATGGGAGATTGCGAAAATTGGTCATACCTTAGGCATGAAAGTGTTTGCTTTAAAAAGGAAGATAGAGGAGAAGGATTTAAAAAAGAAAAATATTTTGGAATTTTTAGGAGAAAAAAAAGATTTAGAAAAAGTGATTAAGGAATCAAATTTTATTGTGGTAGCTGTTCCTCTGACTAAGGAAACCAAGGGATTAATTAGAAAGAAAGAGCTAAAGTTAATGAAGGGAAAATATCTTATAAATATTTCCCGAGGAGTGGTAATAGACGAGGAAGCTTTATTTAAATCTTTAAAAGAAGGTAATCTTACTGGAGCAGCAATAGATACCTGGTATCAATATCCTTCTCCGGAACAGAGAGAAGTACTACCCAGTAAATATGATTTTAATAAATTAGATAATGTAGTGATGAGTCCTCACACAGCAGGCTATACTGATAGAGCATTAGAAGAAAATATAAAGTCTGTTTTTGATAATATAGTGAAGATTTATTACGGGGAAGAACCGGAAAGTAGAATAGATCCTGAATTAGAATATTAATATAATTAGCGTATAGCGTACAACAAGATAGCGTAGAGCGGGTAGCGTATAGCGTATAGTATAAATCAAATAAACTAAAAGCGCAAAATCATAATTCAAAATTTAAAACACATTTCGTTTAACGTATATTGTTATCGTACAAAGGGGCGGATAAATCCGCCCCTTATTGTTTTTATAATTTTCTTTGGGCGTATGCAATACGCTCCTACATATTACATGTTACTGTATTTTATACGAGAAACGAGATACTATCTTATTCTGACTTCTGTCTCCTGAATTCTGGCTTCCTCTTTCCTAACTATACGCTAAACGCTATACGCTCTACGCTAGTTCATGGTTTACTCAGGTATTTCAAAAATTCAGAATCAGTAGAAAGCAAGACAGTAGTTTTTTCTTTAAAAGTTTTAGTATAAGCTTCTAAAGTTCTATAAAATTTATAGAACTCAGGGTCTTGATTGAAACTCTCAGCATAGATTCTGATAGATTCTGCCTCTCCTTCACCTTTTAAAGTTTGAGCAGTCTTATAGGCTTCGGCTAAAATAACTGTTTTTTCTCTTTCGGTTTCTGCAATAATTTTAGCTGATTCTTCCTGACCTTCTGCTCGATATTGCTTAGCGATTCGTTCTCGTTCCGCTCTCATTCTATCAAAGATATATTTTTCATTTTCTGGAGGCAAATCTACCCGTTTAATCCTTACATCTACAATTTCTATTCCATAGGTATTGGCTTTTTCATTACTTATCTCGGTGACTCTTTTCATAATACCTTCTCTTCTTTCCGAGACTATTTCGCTCATGTCAAACAAGCCCAAATCA
>JAKLPU010000096.1:0-21008 GCA_022013755.1 Candidatus Atribacteria bacterium
CCATTTTTTATCATCTCTTCTTTTAATTTATCGGCAATTTGGGAAACAGCTAAAATCTCTTTCTCACATATACAGACAATATTATTATCAAATCCTGCTCCCTTCACAATATCACGGCCGGCTTTAACTAAATCGGCGGTTTCATCGACAACACAGGGGGGATTTCCAGGACCAGCAGCAATGACTTTCTTGTCACTGTTCATAGCTGTCTTAACCACCGCCGGACCACCGGTTACTACCAGTAATCTAATTTTAGGATGTTTCATTAAAGTTTGGGCTGAATCGATAGTCGGATTAGCAATAGAACACAAAACATTGGGAGGACCCCCGGCTTTTACAATCGCCTGATTGATCAAGGAAACAGTAAAGCAGGAACTTTTTTTTGCTGCTGGATGAGGATTAAACACTACCGAATTTCCACCAGCAATCATGCTTATTCCATTATTAATAACCGTAGAAGTAGGATTAGTAGAGGGTATGATAGAACCGATAACCCCGTAAGCTGCTCGTTCCATCAAGGTCATTCCATTATCATCGGAATAAGCTGTAGGCTCGAGATCTTCTATTCCCGGCGTTTTTAAAGCAGCCAATCTATTCTTTTCAATCTTATCTTCTACTCTGCCAAAAGTTGTTTCCTCTACGGCTAATTTAGAAATCTCTTCCAGATTACTCATAATTATTTTGCGTATACTTCGAATTATCTCTCTACGTTGATCTAAGGTTAATTTAATCAGTTCAAGATGAGCAGCTTCAGCAGCATCGACAGCAGCATTTACTTCTTCAAAAATTCCATCCTGCCCTGAAATTCTGCTTAATGAACTATCTAATATTTTTTTATCACTTTTGGTACTTTCTAATTTATCAAGCACGCTTTCGATGATTAATTTCAAATCTTTTTCGTTTATTTCCATAATTTACCACCTAGGTGTAAATTTCTGTTTTATCTTTAATAAATAAAATAAGGTTTAATCTCCGGATGAGGGTTGGGGATAATGACCTCTTTACAAAGCAAACCTTTATCACCTATGATCTTTACTGCCGCCTTAACTGCAGCTTCCACCTCGTCTATATTACCAATCATTTTAATATAAGATTTGCCACCCATCCCCGCAGCCAATCTAATTTCGTTAATTAAAACATTGGCAGTCTTGGCAGCTATATCGGCAGCTTCAATACTGGCAACTACCGAAAAAGATTCTACTACAGCCACAGCATCCCAAATCTTACATTCAACCGTACCGATAATTGCCGGAATAATTTGAGAATGTAAATTGGTAATAAATAATTCGTCAACTATGTAACCTTCTCCAATTTCCTTACCAGCGGTAAGAGAAGCATCGACTGCTGCCACATCACCGGTAAAAAGAATTACAAATTTTCCCGGACAAATTGTTCTCGCATCTATTACTTTCACCGAGGCAGCTTTTACTATGCCGTCTAAAGCCTTTATCCCTACTGCTATGCTATTAAATTCTAATACTCCAAGAACGATTATATCCATATCTTACCTATCTTTCATCATTATTTTTTAATAATAATCCTTTCCTCGTCAATATAAGTTATTCTGCCTTTAATGCTTGCGTGTAACCGTGCACCTAATTTTCCCTTAGGAATTTCTGCAATAAGATCACCCTCATTTACTTGTTCATCAATTTTCACTACAGGTTTCGAAGGAACACCTGTATGTTGTTTGAGTAAAACTTCCACCTGATCGGGATCGGTTTCCATTACAGGTAATGGATGCAGGCTATCTTTATCATACTTATCCAATCTCAAGCGGTTTTTAATCCTCGAACTGGGTATTTTTCTGTATTCTAGTAACTCTCTGGGATTTTCTTCTTTGCCCGAAAACTTGGGTTGATAGCCGGCTGCCAGAAGATTTTCCTTAATTTTTTGATTTATAATGCGAGGGGATAATTCCATCGGACAGGCGAATACCTCGCAAAGCCCGCATTCACTGCATAGAAAAGCATTTTGAATTATTTCGTACGGAAGATCGAATCCAAAGTTTATCTGTCTCATAATCTTATGAGGATAAAGCTCATGACCTAATAAGTAACGAGGACATAAGTCAGTACAATAGATGCATTGACAGCAGGCAGCTTTGCTTTGCTTGATAATATATTCAATTCTTAAGGTCTTCTTTAAAACCAAGGGATGGTCCCTCGGTAAAACCAGAATACCGGTGATAGTTTTAGTTACTGGTGTATCAAGATCAAAGACTACCTTGCCCATCATTGGTCCTCCCACAATCACAACAAAATCTTCTATGGTAGGTTCACAAAGATTTATAATTTCCCGGAAAGAAATACCAATCCGGGCAATTATAATACTCGGTTTTTTTACTTCTCCTATGCAGGTTAGTGTCCTTCTGGTAACTGCATAACCTTTTTCTGCCATATACACATTTCTCAGGGTTTCTACATTGTTTACCAAACAACCTATATCCGGAGGAATTCCACCTTCCGGAATAACTTTACCGGTAATTTCCTGTACCAGGATAAACTCATCGCCGACCGGATAATAATCCTTAAGAAGGAATAGTGATATATTTTTCTTTCCGCCTATGGCTTTTTTTATATTTCCCGCAATAGAAAGGTATTTTTTTTTCAGGGCAATTACCCCTTTTTTTGCACCAGTCGACTGCATAACTAACTCTAAAGCTTTTACTACCTCTTCTCCTTGTCTTTCTATAATGTATTTATCATTATAGAGAAGAGGTTCGCATTCCGCTCCATTCCCAATGACTACATCATATTTGTTGGCCACCTTAATATGGGTAGGAAAACCAGCACCACCAGCTCCTACTACTCCCATATCCCTTAGCACATTTTCAAGTGCCATAAGTCATTCTCCTTCTTATAAACTATATCGCCTATTTTTTAAAAACAATTTTGTTGTATTCTTCTACCATATCGACAATCCCTACGATGACGCAATCGACTGGTTTTTGATGGGTAATTTCTGTCTGTCTTGCAGAACTTCCCTGAGAAATTATCACTATTTCTTCTACTCCTGCTCCGACGAGATCCACGGCTACTAAATAATTATCATCTACTTCCCCTTTATAATTGCAAGTTTGAGCAAGAAGACACTTCTTTCCTTTTATTCCTTCATCTATCTGGGTACTAACTACAGTCCCCACAATTTTACCAAATATCATCTCAACCTCTTTTTATTAATTTCTTGAAATTTTAGGAATAAATAAATTAGTCGTTAGCAAATAGTCGTTAGCATTAAAACAAGTTTTAGTTAACAGTTTTCAGTTCTCGGTTTTCAGTAAGTAGGGGCGTATTGCTATACGCCTGTTTTACTAATAACCGGTTAATTAATCCTTAACCGGTAAACTGGCAAACCGGGTAACTGAATAACTAATTTTTCTCGAGATACGATTCACAAGATATGAGATACGAATTAGGCCCCTACAAAAAAAAGGAAATTCATATGCAATTAAATTATTTTTTATATACATATTCTCCGTTAATATCTATAGAATCGACTATAGATATTATAGTTGCATCACTCGGTTTACCTTCGGTAGTAGCTGTCATCCGGGAACTACTTCCGGCTACAAAAAAGACTACTTCCCCTAATCCTGCTCCCACGCTATCCATTGCAACCAAATAATCACCCTTCCCCTGCATGTTAGTAGGATTAATTTTCTCCAGAAGTAAAAATTTTATGCCCTCAATTTTCGGTTCTTTCCTGGTTGATACAACCGTACCCACTACTCTTGCCAGTATCATATTTTTTCCCCCTGTATTATGGATGTATCAATTAATCAGTACTCATTTTTTCTTTTTTGCTTTTAACCGGACCTCTGCCCAAAGGAAGAACTTCATCTACATTACTATGTGGTCGTGGAATAATATGAACAGAAATTACTTCGCCAATTTTTTGAGCGGCTGCATTTCCAGCATCAAGGGCAGCTCGAACAGCTGCAACATCACCACGTACAATTGCAGTATTATATCCACCACCAATTTTTTCATAGCCCACTAAATCTACCCTGGCTGCTTTCACCATAGCATCTGCTGCCTCTACCATTGCAGCAAAACCTCTTGTTTCAATCATTCCCAATGCATCTGTATAAACGTCCATCTTTCTTTTTACCTCCTTAATGTTATTTTTCTGACAATTTATTTTACTTTTTTAACATTTTAACATATTATTATTTTCATGTCAATACTTTTTTGGCTATTTTTAATAAAATAATTAATATTTTTATAATTTTTAAATCTTTTTAAAATATATCTAAAGGCTGTTATTTGGTGGAGTGGGGTAAAAAATTATTGGATTGCAAGAAGTTAAAACAAACTAAGAATTTTAAAAAATTTTCATTAGATTATTTAATAAAGCGAAATGCAAATTTAAATTATAACACTACCCTTACCTTCTTTTTACCTATAAAATTTACCTTTGCCTTTGAATCTTCTCCAAATATCCGCTCTCTCTAAAAAATTCAAGAGGATTTAGAGGAACCCCCATCTCCTCCCTTACTTTAAATAAAAGAGGCGTTATATCAGTTTCGAAAGCTTCAGTTATTGTCTTCTCCGCCATAATTATATCTTCATCTTGTCGGAATTTTCTCAAAGATTTTCTATCTACAATTAGAGCTTTTGCATAGGTTCTTTGAATATTTTCAACACTTTGGATCATTTCTTCAATTTTTGGCTTAAGATTGTGACATTGGTCTATCATATAAGCTATGTTGGCCTTTATTTCATCCTCTTCTGCTGATGCCAGTTCATTGAAAATAAGGAAAAATTCATAGGGATTTATAGAGCCCACCGTCAGGTCATCGTCAGCATATTTTTTATTATTAAAATGAAATCCTCCTAACTTTCCCTCATCTAAAAGATAGGCTACTATCTGTTCTATATTAGTACCTAAAGCGTGATGTCCTAAATCGACCAATACCATTGCCCTATTTCCTAATTTTAAGCACAAATTATATGCAGTACCCCAATCAGGTATATCAGTATTATAAAAAGCCGGTTCAAAGAATTTATATTCTATAAGCATGCGCATATCATCTTGTAAATTATCGTAAATCTCTTTCAAGCTATTTTCCAATCTATGCTTTCTCTCTCTCATATCATCCTGTCCAGGATAGTTGGTTCCATCGCCTAACCAGAGAGAAATATCCTTGGATTTAAGTGTTTTGGCTATATCGATACACTCCAGGACATGATCAATAGCTTTTTTTCTCACTTTTTGACTTGGATTGCAAAGACTTCCTAATTTATAATCCGGGTCCTGAAATAAATTAGGATTTATGGCTCCCGGTCTTATTCCCAAAGAAAGAGAATATTCTAAAAGAGCATTCCAATTATCAGTGATATCCCAGGGGATATGCAAAGCTATAGACGGACATATGCCGGTGATCTTATGTACTTCTGCTGCGTCCTGAATTTTTTCTTTTACACTCTTAGCAGCTCCTTTTTGCTTAAAAATTGCAAAACGAGTTCCGGAATCTGAATAACCCCAACTCGGAGTTTCAATCTTTAATGCTCTCAATTTTTTCTCAACCTTACTTACGTTAACTCCCTTTTCTTCCAAAGAAGCCTTTAAAATTTTATAACTTGTTTTATAATCTCTCATTTTAATCAGGATAAATAACCCTATTCCTCCTTTCTTTAGAATGTATCTTTGCTTTCTATTTTATTGTGAATGATTTTTTAGAAACTCCTCCACTTCTTTACGATAGGGCATAGCGGGAGCTGTGCCAATTTTGGTTACGTTGAGACTAGCGACAGCATTGGCAAAATAAGTTGCTTCCACTAAGCTCTTCCCTTCTGAAAGAGCAATAGCTAAGCCGCCATTAAAGGCATCTCCTGCTCCTGTAGAATCTACAATCTTTACTTCTTCGAAAGTAGGTACATGAGTAGTTTCTTTAGAATTTACTACTAAAGCCCCTTCTTTACCCAGGGTAACAACAACATCTTTTACTCCAGCAGATATAATTTCCCTGGCAGCTTTTTCAGCTTCTTCAACGGTATTAACATTTCGATTAGTAATTAGTTCCAACTCACTTCTATTGGGAGTAATTAAAGATACTTTCTTTAAAATATTTTTCTCCAGCTTCTGCCCCGGGGCAGGATTAAGAATGGAAATAGTATTGTTAGATTTATAAACTAGTTTTATAACATATTCTACAATTTCTACCGGGATTTCTAATTGTAACAGTACTACATCTGCCCTCACAATGATATCTCGTGCATTTTCTACCAATGGAATATCTATTTCCATATTAGACCCAGGAGCTACCACTATCATATTTTCAGCAGTTTTATCATCTACTAAAATAAAAGCCATACCCGTGTGCAGAGTTTTGCTTACTTTAAGATAGTCAATGTTGATCTTCTCTTTTATGAAATTGTTTCTGGCAATCTCGCCAAAATAATCTTCCCCTACACAACCTACGAAACAAACTTCAGCACCTAATCTTGCTGCTGCTACGGCTTGATTTGATCCTTTCCCTCCAGGGCCTAATTTAAATGGCCCTCCTAAAACGGTCTCTCCATGTTTTGGAAGCCAGGGAGTCTTGGACATCAAATCCGTATTATAACTTCCTACAATTACAATCTTGCTTTTTTTCAAATTAATCACCTCCAACTATCCTTTTACCGCCCCAAAGGTTAAACCCCTTACTAAATATTTCTGGAAAAATACTACCAAAATAACTCCGGGAATAATTGCAATCAGAGAAAGAGCCGATAATTCTCCCCATTGAATTCCGTGACCCCCAATTAATTCTGAAAGAACCACCGGTAGAGTTCTTACATTGGATCTAGTAAACATAAGGGCAAAAAGAAATTCATTCCAGGCAAAAACAAATACAAATAATGCTGATACCACCACTCCGGGAATGATTAAGGGAAGGGTAACCTTCCGAAAAGCCCCGAAACGAGAATGGCCATCCACTAAAGCCGCTGACTCAATCTCCTCGGGTAGGTCTTCAATAAATCCTTTAATAAGCCATATAGCAAATGGTAGGTTAATTAATAAATAAGACCATATTAAAGAAAGGTAAGTATCAACTATTCTTAAATACTTAAAAATAAAAAACAGCGGTAATACAGCGATTATGGGTGGTGCAAAGAGCAGAGAAAGCACAAAGAAAGATAAATTTGGACCTCCAAATTTAAATCTTCCTAATCCATAACCGGCAAAAAGAGCAAGGATTACCACTAAAACAGTACCGATACAAGCTACAATAAGACTATCTAATGTTCCTTTTGAACCACCCAAGGAAAGTGCACGGATAAAATTATCAAATTTAAAATTAGTAACCCAAAAAATGGGAGGATAATTGAAAAATTCTCCTTTTTCCTTAAAAGCTCCTATAAAAATCCAATAGATAGGAAAACCAAAAAGTAGAACAAAAAAAGTAAGTAATAAGTTTTGAAACCAATGGTTTAACTTTTTTCTTCTTTCTCTTTGTCTAAATTCTTTTAATTTTTTATCATTCATGCCCATTTACGCTCTCCTCCTTTGCATAACTTTTCTAACAAAGATCATGGCAATAATATTCATTATCACTAATTGAACCAAGGCTAAAGCTGAAGTATAGCCAACTTTCCAATATTTTACCCAACTGATATAAGTGTATAAACTTAGTGTTTCTGTGGTAATACCAGGACCTCCTCCGGTAAGAATATAAACCGGGTCAAAAATCTTAAAAATCCAAATGATTCTAAAAAGAATTACCAGAACAAACATAGGACGAAGAAGAGGCAGGGTAATACGCCAAAAGGTCTGCCACCCTGTAGCGCCATCTACATCGGTAGCTTCATAAACTTGATGTGGTATAGATTGCAGTCCGGCAAGTAGAATTAAAGTTACAAAGGGAGTCCATTGCCAGGTATCAACTAAAAAAATTGAAAATAGAGCTAATTTCGGATCAGCAATCCAAGATGAACCGGCTCCTCCTAAAAGTCGAATGATGTAATTTAGAGGACCATAATGTTCGTGAAATATAATTCTCCAATTAAATCCTAAAACTACCGGAGTAACCATTATAGGTAAAGCTAAAATGGTAATAGCCAGTTTTTTAAATCTAAACTTCCTATTAAGAAGAAAAGCAATGATCAAACCCAAGATAGATTGGGCAATTATTCCTGCTATCATCAACACCGAAGTATTTTTAAAAGCATTCCAAAATCTTGCGTCTTTAAATACTAATCCGAAATTTAAAAACCAGGCAAATCTTGGGGGAATAGGAACAGCAAGACTCCAATCAAAGAAACTGGCGTAGAGCAAAAACCCCAAAGGTCCTACAACAGTAACCACCAGGATAATAATTGAAGGTAAAGTTATCCTTTTTGCAAAACTATTTCTTCCCATTAGAACATTTGTTGATATTTCTTTCATATTAAACCCTCTTTCTCACTTGAAATTTAATAGGGGAACGAGAACCTCCCGTTCCCCTAAAAAAATATACAACCATGCAAGCTCTAAGCCTTAATCAATTAATCCTACTTCTTTCCAGCCTACCAAGAGTTCATTGTAAATTTTAATTTGATTTGCTTTTCCTAAACTATCGGTAATACTGTTCCATTCTTTTGCGGTGGCATCAAGGGCTTCTTTTGGTGACAATTCTTTGGTATATGCTTTACCCAAATAGACTTCTAATACATCAATATATTGTGCAGTACCAGGAAGACTTAAATCAGGAAAACCATAAGTTAGATTATTATCAATAGCTGCCAAATACTCTGATGCCTCTTTTTCTGGGGCAAATCCTGAAAAAGCTCCCGGATTACTGAAATGAGATTTTCTAAATGGATCAAGACCGGTCTGGGGAGTAGAAACATCAGCTAAGGAAAAATCATCAGAAAGAAGTTTAGCCACATAATAAGCTGCCTCTGGATTCTTGCTATCTTTTGCTACGGCTAGAGTCCTTCCACAAGGCATAGGAGCACGATATACTAGTTTTCCATCTTTCATAACTCCTGGAACATGAGTAACACCAAGATTTCCTACAATTTTTGATACAGTAGGATCATTGCCCTTCTTCCAGTTGCAGGGCCATTGTAAACACATAGCTGTTCTTCCTAAAATTAAAGCGTTGGTTAATTCATCGTATCCATAAGCAAGAACATCCGGTGGACAATAAGGGAGGAGATCTATTAATCTTTGCAGAGCAATTACTCCTTCCTCTGTATTTATCATGGGGTTCATACTTTCATCAAAATATTTCCCACCTCGGCTGGCAAATTCTGCTAACCACCAGGCATAGGCAAAACCGCCTCTTTGAGCCAAGAAGGCAAAACCATAGAAATCTGAATCTAATACCTTCCCGGCTAATGTTTCCCCACTCTTTCTAGTGAAAAATTCTGCCACGTCTAATACTTCATCCCAAGTCTCTGGAGAAGCAAGCTCTTTGTTATACATTTTTTTAAAATTACTCTTTTCTGTCTCATCATTAAACAAATCTTTACGGAAGTAGAGACTTAAAACGTCACCATCATAAGGAAGAGTATATAACTTGCCTCCATAGTAGTCATACAGTTTTAAGAAACCCTCAGCAATATCATCTAAACGAGGATCATATTTTTCCGCATATTCATCCAAAGGCTTAAGGTATCCCATTCCTGCAAACTCACCCAAGTACATAGGAAAGAGTACGATTAAATCATAAGCACCCGTACCGGCAATAAATTCACTTTTTAGCTTTTCATAAATATTGGCAAAAGGTGCAGTAACTACATTTACCTTGATTCCTGCCTTTGCAAATTCATCAGCATACCATTCAAAAGGAAGAGCATTATGACCTGCATCACAAAAAGCAGTAATGGTTACATCGTTAAATTTTGCTTGAGCTTGAACCAGCATAGGGCAAGAAAAAACTAACAACAATGAAGTAACTAAAATAAACAAATATACTTTTCTCATTATAAAACCTCCTAAAAAAATAATCAGATTTTTTATCGAACCTTACGGACATTATGCGTATCTATGCAAGCTTTGAATACTTTATCACCTCCTTTTTCTTTTTATTTTGCGGATTTGGAGTAATTTGCTTTGATTCTTTCTCCGGTAGTGGGATTAAATATAAGAATTTTCTCCAAGTCAAAGGTAATGTTAACTTTTTCTCCTAATTTAAAAGAATACCCCGGATTAAGCTCGACCCTAATTAAAGCATCTCCAATTTGCACGGTTAATATGCCGGATTCACCGATATCTTCAAAGACATATACTTCTCCGCTAACGGTTTGACCTTCAACGGGCTCAGAAATATAGATATAAATTGGTCTAATCCCCAGCATTATCTCAATAACATCTCCCTTGTAAAACTTTTCTATAGAATCTTTATAGTTTTCGGGAATCTTCAATTTTTGATTATATAATTTTGCCATATAATCATTTTCTTCTCTTACTAGAGTAGCTTTTATAAAATTCATAGGCGGTTCTCCCACAAAATCTGCCACAAAAAGGTTCTCAGGATACTCATATACTTCTTCTGGTGTTCCAATTTGTTGTAAAACACCTAAATTTAAAACAGCTATTCTATCAGCCAAAGCTAAGGCTTCTAATTGATCATGAGTAACAAAAAGCATGGTAAGGTTCTGGGTTTTTTGGATTCTTTTTATCTGTACTCTAAATTCCGTTCTTTGTTGGGTATCTAAATGAGAAAGTGGTTCATCTAAAAGATAAAGAGAGGCGGGTCGTATCAATGCACGCGCTAAAGAAGTCCGCTGTTGATGCCCTCCGCTTACTTCAGAAGGAAGTTTGCTTAAAACGTTAGTAATTTCAAGCATATCAGCTATTCTCTTGACTTCTTTTCTAACTTCTTGATCTTTCCTGCCTCTTATACGAAGAGGAAAGGCGATATTTTCAAAAAGACTAAGATGAGGATATAAAGCATAAGTCTCAAAAGCTAAAGCAATATTTCTTTCTTTTGCAGATAACCAATTTATAATTTCCCCGTCAAGATAAATTTCTCCTTTAGTGATATCCTCTATGCCGGCAATCATCCTAAGAGTGGACGATTTGCCGCAACCCGAGGGTCCTAATATAGCCAAAAGCTCCCCGCTTTTAAGAGATAAGCTCAAATCTTTTACGGCCTCTACGGTTCCTTGCACGTAGTGCTTGTATACGTTTTTTAATTCTAACTTTTCCACAATTTTGCCTCCTAGAAAATTCTATTTCCCGAAATAGCATCGAAGAAATCAAGTTTTTCCTCTTTAAAATCTACGGATACCTTATCCCCCAAAGACACTTTAAAGGATTTTTCTTCCCTAATTTTAATAATGGTATTATTCAACTTAATTGAAATGATATTATGATGTCCTGCAATTTCACTCATGTACACTTCTGTGTTGAGAATTTTTGCATTTTCCTTTTGTATTAAATAACAATGCAAATCAAAAGGTCTTATTCCAATAACTAACTTCTCTTGATTAATTTTTGAAAAAAGCTCATCAGCCAAAGATTTCGATAAAGATATGGAGACATCTCCAATCTGGAAAAAAGATTGTCCGTCTTTTGCTTTTAAAATTCCTTCAATTAAATTTGTGGGAGGATCTCCCAATAAATTTGCTACAAAAATATTCGCTGGCTTATCGAAAATCTCTTTCGGGGTACCAATCTGTTGAGTCACTCCCTTATCTAGAATCAGAACTTTGTCACCCAAGGAAAGTGCTTCTCTAAAATCGTGGGTTGCATATAGTATGTTCATTTTACGTATATGTTGAATCCTCTTAAATTCTCCCCGCATTTGATATCTTAATTTTGCATCTAAATGGGCTATGGGTTCATCCATTAAATATTCATTGGCTTTTTTTACCAATGATCTGGCTAACACTGTCCTCTGTTTCTGGCCTCCACTGATCATTGAAGGAAGTCTTGAAAGAAGTTCTTCAATTTGTAAAGCACGAGCAATCTCTTTTACTTTTTTATCGATCTCATCTTTAGGTAGATGTATAGCCTCTAACGGTGAACTAATATTTTTATAAACAGTTAAATGTGGATAAAGGGCATAATCTTCGAAAACCATAGAAACATTTCTATCCTTAGGTTCCAGATGGTTAACTAAGTTGTTTCTAAGAAATATTTTCCCCTTTGTAACCTCTTCTAATCCGCTAATCAATTTAAGTGTAGTGGTTTTCCCTGCTCCTGAAGGTCCAAGGATAATGAATAATTCTTCTTCTTCACAGGAAAAGTTTAAATTTTTAATAGCTTCATTTTTTCCATAGTTTTTATAGACATTTTCTAATCTTAAAGCTTCCATTCCTGCCTCCTAAAATTATTTTGTAAGAACAATTTTTACTTTTTCCGGAAGATCTACTATCTCTAAATCTTTTTCTACGGTAGATTTTTTGAGAAGAAGGATAAATTTCATTTCAGGAGTCAGAGCGAAGGGAAGCCAATGCCATACTCCCGGAGCCAAGAAAAAGGAAGCAGTACCGTCTATCCAAAAAGCTTCAATAGAACTTATATCCGGAACATTTTTGTCAGGAGTTGCCGGAGCTAAACAGAAGATACCAACTCCTGATATGGGTATAAAGGTCTCTAGTGCGTATCTATGCCGTTCAATCTTATCCAGTGCAAATTCTCTTTCCTTCCTTTTGATTTCCAAAAACCCTACAGTACCCTCTTCCCCTAGTTGCGAAATGTCGGCTACATTGTGCCAGTAATTATGGTTTTCTGAAAAGGTGGCAGGAGATTCTTTAAACGAAGGGACTACTATGGTGCCAAACTTGGTGAAATTATCCGGTGTGGGATATTTTACTTTAATTTCCATTTCTTTTCCTCCTAATTTTTTTAATATTTTTGGTTATATTAATATTAATAATATTGTTAATTAAAAACGTTTTAAAAACTCATTGGGGCATTTTATTTTCTTCTCATTATTTGTAAATATTAATTGTATATATCTATTTTTTATATACGACATATCTAAAAAAAATCCTCTTTTTTTTTTAAAAAAATTTTTAAAAGTTAACTTTGTCACAATTTTGTTTAAAAATACTACAAAAAATAAAACACAAAGTTTATTTTGACTAAAACAATGCTTACGATTTGGATTTAATATATAGATTTTGCATTTTTAAGTAAGTATTTTTCGGCTTCTGTCGACCATAAACCATTATTCTTTTCTACTATCTTCGCCAATTGAGTAAATAAGGGGTCAGTCTTTCCTTTTTTCTTAAAATCGGAAATTGCAGTAAGTTCCATCTTGATATTAGTATAGATCAGCTTTTTGTTACCTGATATTTTAGGAAGATTTAAAGTAGTATTCACCACGCAGTCTAATCCACCGATATGAGTAATCATGGCAGCTGGATTTATGAGATTTTTTTTCATCATCTGCAGGGATTCAACCATATCCTGAGTATTCCCACCACTCGTTCCCACAATATGGTTCGATGCATAATGGACATTGTAAAAATTAAGCATTACCGAAAATTTTGGGTCACTTGGACCAGCAAAAAAATTTAAACAGCCATCTTTTGCTAAAATGCTATCACCCTGTTCTACAACTTCTTTTACCGGTGCAAAAACAAATACATCATTATATTTTTTACCTTGAGTTATTGAAATAAGATATGCTTCCGGATTTTCAATATCTTTGGTATTTATATATTTTAATTCAACCCCTCCCTTTTTAGCCTCATCTACAGTGTGGATTAAGGAAGCTCTTTTCAATCTTGACTTATCAATATCAGTAACTACTAATAATTTAGGTCTTCTATCACTATGTAACGCGTAATCTATGGCCCCAAGACCCATTGGACCTGCTCCGGCTAAAATTGCCATATTTCCATTTTTTACTATTCCCATATTATGAATATATTTACCCTGGATTGTATGATAGGCAGCATGAAAAGCTCCTACTATGCAAGACATTGGCTCTGCTAAAGACCCGCCGTAAAAGGCTTCTCCCTTATATTCTAATAAACAATCCATCTCCATCACTTCTTTAGGGATAATGATATAAGTAGCATCGCCGCCTATGTAAGGGAAAGAATACCCGGGAGCATGAAGACTTCCTTGATAATTTAGAGCAGGCTGTATAGCAAACTTCTGGCCTGATTTGAATTTGGACTGCCATTTTTTGCCCACCTCTACAATTTCACCACAAAATTCATGCCCAATTATAATTGGATTTTCTGCCACATTAGTCGGTACTCTCTTATGATTAGCTCCTTGAATTGCTGCTTTATAAGAAGACATACAGAGACTATCAGAAATAATATGGGCCAGTATCTCATCTTCCTTAATGGGAGGGAGTTCAAATTCTTCCAGCCTCAAATCATTTTTTCCATATAATCTTACTGCTTTAGTCTTCATTATCATCGCCTTCTAAAATTAAAATAATTTATTTCAGCATTAATTGGCCGCCGGTTACCGGAATAGCCTGGCCTGTTTCATACTTTTGATCGATGATATAATAAATAGCCTTTATTACATCTTCACCAGTACAACCCCTCTTCATCGGAACTTTTGACTCATAAAATTTCTTCACATCTTCAATGGTCTTTGCGCCCGGAACTTTGCCAGTTCTAAGGTATTGGACAAAAAGACCATTTTCTGGATCAGCCCATAGAGGACCTTCAAAAAAGTTTCCCGGACAAATAGAATTTACTTTGATGTTGTCATCAATAAGTTCTAAAGCAAAACTCTGAGTAAGGCCTAAGCTTCCAAACTTGCTTCCTGCGTAAGCACTGTTTTTATTGGAACCTTTAAGCCCGGATTTCGAGTTAATTTGAATAATATCGGTAAAATATTTTTCAGTGGGTATATTTTGAAGTGCCATAACTTTGGAGGCATATTTTACGCACAGAAAATAACCAAAGTAATTCACTTTATTAACAAAGACAAATTCACTGAATTCCATCTCTTTTACGCTGCCAGCCTTCAATACCCCTGCATTACTTATAAAAATATCGATGCCACCAGCTTTTTTAATAATCTCATATATCATTTTTCTAACAGAACCTTCATTCGTTACATCTACTTTTATTACCAAAGCTGTTGTCCTTTTATATTTAATGTTTAGCTCCTCCGCCAGCTGGTTAGCCCCTTTAGCATTAATATCGGCAATAAATACCAAGCATTCTAATTTTGTCAGCTCTCTCACTATACTCTCTCCAAAACCCTGAGCGCCCCCGGTAACTACTGCTATCTTATTTTTTACTATATTATTCCTAAACAATTTTCCCTCATGACGACACTCTTCCGAACTTCGATCGCAGCCGCTATCGGTTATTATCTTTGAATTTTTTTTCTCTGTGCAATTTTGAAGTTTAGAGGGTTTAGATTTAATTTTTATATTTTTTAGGATATCTTCAAAATTATTTTTTATATTCACCGCATGATCATAAGATTCTCCTAAGTAAAAGATGCCAATATTTTCAAGAATTACGATTTTTGGTTTTTGTGTATATTTCTTAATATAATCTTTGAACTTATCAATGGTATAAGAAATTATTTTTTCTACGAGTTGTTCCTTGTTTAACAGATGGCAATTTTTAATTTCTTTTAAATAAAGAGGTAATATCTCTTCTGATTTAATATTATTAAAAGCAACATCCACTTTCCTTGAATCATCTTCAAATATACTAATATTTCCTTTTTCACCATCAAAGGTTAGCCCGCGTAAAAGCGGGGCAATGGTTTCTATATAAATATTTTTCATCTTTCTCCTCCGAGAAATAATATCAAAATATTATTTAAAAATTTATTTTTTGGTAAATAAGTTCAGGATGTCGACTATCTATTTTCCTACCAATTTCGCTATATATCACAATCCGCTCTTTAAGTGATTTACCATTTAAAGGATTTTTATTATTAAACAAAGCATATTTTTCATCATAATTCGCCAGTTTTTCATGGGCGATAAGAGCCCAGGTTGCTTCAATTAGATGAGCAAACTCTGGTCTTAGAATGATGGGGTAATTAAAAGATTGCCGTGGGCTGTTTATATCCACGCCACTTATTTCCATAAGTTCATATTTTTTACAGAGTCCTTGCAAACGTAAAAGTTGGCTTAGAGTATTACGTGGTGGCATATAAGTAATTGCCTTAAAACCTATTTTCTTTAATTCAGGAATCAGTTCCTCTAAAAAATCATCCTCAAACTTTTCAGCCCTCTTATCACCTGTGGGCGAATCAGTCACATCTCCTAAATAAGCATAAGCAGGGATAGTATTTATAGAATTACTGAACTTTACTGCCTCATATACAGATATGCACTCATCATAATTCGGTTGAATAAAAATTTTATCTAAAAAGGAGCTTTTTAATATTCCTAAAAGATCATATAAATAAAATTGATTATTTTCGTCCAAGAGAAATTTTTTAATCTTTTCGGAAAGCACTATATCAAGATTATCTTTTAAAAATGAAATAAGTTTTTCCCCTTTTCCCGTTTTTTGAATAATTTTTCTAGCAAAAGCAAAAAGAATATGACGTTCAGTAATACTCCCGCCTTCTTTTGCCTGGGAAATTTTATAAACCTCTTTATTAAAATCAATCTCTTCCATTCTATAACTTTTAATTAAATTATTTAGTTTAGCCAGTATTTTTTTATTTCTCTTATTTCGAGCAATCTGTATTGGATTTAAAAATTTCTTAGCTTCTGGTAACCTTGATTCAACAATACCATGAATAGCAATATAACCTATATTTTTAGAATCCGGGTCATTCAGTTTTCTTTCTTCAACTATAGTACCGGAAAAATTTACTCGTAATTCAAATCCTACAGTTGAGGCAATTTCAATTATCTTGCATGCCTCTATTAGCTCCTTACAACCGGAAACAGAATCATGGTCCATAATCCCTACAGCTTGAAGACCGGCCTTCCAGGCTAAATAAGCAGCCATTGAAGGTGAATAAGGACTAAAAGAATAGATAGTATGCAGGTGATTATTTACTTCTTCTGTTTTTTTGAACTGTTTTTTTTCTATTTCTATTAATTTATAGATTTTTTCTAATCCATAAAGCCTGGACTTTTTATTTTTGCTATTTATTTCCTGAATAATTTTATCCTTCATCTTTTTATCTCGAACTAATTTTAATCTTCAATAAAAATCTTATACCCCAAATTTATTTCTCCTTATCTGCTCAGCTGTAGACTGATCAGTTGTAACTTGATGCCCGTCTAAAGAATAAAGGCGTTCATGAATCGTATCGATAATCCACTCTTTCTGAGGAAAGAAACTAGATTCCATTTCGGCGGCCGGAGTAATCCAGTTACGGGAACCAACTACTACGACAGGACCATCAAGATAGTCAAAAACAAATTGGGTAATATTGGAAGCAATGGTATGGAGAAAAGAACCGCGTTCACAGGCATCAGAGACAAGCACTAATTTTCCGGTCTTCTTTACAGATTCGATAATCAATTCATAGTTTAAGGGATTAATAAATCTTAAATCGATTACTTCTGTGGAAACTTGGTATTTTTTCTCAAGTTCTTCTGCAGCCTCCATCCCCTTATAAAGAGCTGCACCTATGGTGAGAATGGTAACATCTTTTCCTTCTTTCCTAATTATTGGTTCACCTTCCGGTACTTCGTAATAATCTTCGGGAACTCCGGTGGAAACAAATAATTCTCCTATATCATAAAGTTTTTGGCTTTCAAAAAATACCACCGGATCTGTACCGTGTAAGGCGAGATTTAACATTCCTTTGGCATCATGGGGAGTGGCTGGAAACATTACTTTAAGACCAGGGATATGAGCAAGCAGGCTAGTCCAGTCTTGAGAATGCTGGGCACCATATTTATTCCCTACCGAAATGCGAATGGTAAGGGGCATAGTAAGAAGACCCGCTGACATTGACTGCCATTTGGACACCTGATTGAAAAGTTCATCCCCTGCCCGTCCGATAAAATCACTATACATAAGCTCTACCACCACACGCCCCCCACACAAAGCATACCCTATCCCTGATCCCACAATGGCTCCTTCAGAAATAGGCGTATTGAATAATCGTTGATAGGGAAGAGCTTCAGTTAAACCTCTATACACGGCAAATGCCCCACCCCAGTCACGATTTTCTTCTCCATAAGCTACCATAGTTGGATCTTCATAAAAACGATAGAGCATGGCCTCAAAGAGGGCATCACGATAGGTAAAGACTTTTACTTTGGGGTGAGCTTTACCATTTTCATCTAAAGCAAAACGATATTTATGGGAAATCGATTTAATCCTGGGGTTATCCTTTTTAGGAATAAGAACTTCTGGTGTTTGATCTTCCATTCTATCTTTGTAGCGGTGGGAAAACATTACGGTTTCAAAAAAATCTGCCTTAACCCTCGGCGAAATTTCAAGAGACACTGCCAACTTCAGGGCTTTGGTAATTCTCAAGGTTGCTTCTTGTTTTAAGGCATCCACTTTACTGGAGATTATCATTCTGTTTTTCTTAAGGTAATCCTCATATCCTCTAATACAGTCAGTCTCTTGCCAGGCAGCAACTTCTTCTTTGGTCCTATAGGAAGAGGCATCTGATGGAGAATGCCCGGAAATTCGATAAGTGATGGTATCCAGAAGAACTGGACCATTTCCTTGGAGAAGAATTTTTTTCTTTCTTTCAATAGCATCGGCCACTGCCAAAGGATTATAGCCATCCACTCGTTCGGCATGTAAATTTTCAGGGTTTACCCCGGCTCCTACCCGGGCAAGAATTTTGTAACCCATAGTTTCACCTGAGGTCTGGCCACCCATGCCGTAGAAATTATTAAAGAAATTGAATAGAATAGGAGGAGCGCCTCCAATATCTTTATCCCAAAGTGTGCGGTATTGATCCATTGCTGCTAACGTCATTGCTTCCCATACCGGGCCACAACCCATAGAACCATCACCGATATTACAGATTACCATACCTGGCTTTCGATTAATTCTTTTAAAAAGAGCAGCACCTACCGAAATATCCGCTGCCCCTCCTACAATAGCATTATTGGGCATACTACCAAAGGGTGCAAAAAAAACATGCATCGAACCACCCAAACCCTTATTAAAACCGTTAGCTCGTCCAAATATTTCTGCAAGAACTCCGTATAGTACAAAGTCTTGAGCAAGTGATTTAATATTACCTTTGTGTTCCTTTTCCACTACTTTTAGGCAGGCTCCATCCATATAAGATTTCATTATCTTAAGAAGTTCATTCTCCTCTAATTCATCTATGGCGGAAAAACATTTGGCGAAAACTTCTCCGTGGCTGCGATGAGAACCGAAAATAAAATCTTCGATGCCAAGAGGGACACACTGACCCACCGCAGATGATTCCTGACCGATAGATAAATGAGCAGGACCCAAGTGATTGTATTCAATCCCCTCATAAGACCCTTGAGTTTTTATGGAATTAAGCATGGATTCAAATTCTCGTATGATAAGCATATCATAGTAAATTTTAAGGAGTTTTTCTTCTCCATACTTCTTTATCTCTTTTTTTATATCGGGTTTGTACTGATTTATGGGAATGTCGTTTATTTTTAAGATCTGCGATTTTCTAACTTCTTTAGGGTCAATAAAAATAGATTTAGGCACAACTTTCTCCTTTCTACAAAAATTATCTTACTATTTTCTAATAATGAAAAAATCACATTCCTTTCCCTATTATTGTAATTTTATATCTGTCAAATTAAAAATAGCTATTGCCCTATTAAGTTCCTGCAGGAATTTAGCTGCCGGAGCACCGTCTACCGCTCGATGATCAAAGGTAAGCGATAAACCTAGGTGAGGAATAAATTGTATTTTATCTTCTTTCATAATTGGTTTAAGAGAAACACTGCATACACCAAGAATTGCCACCTGAGGAATATTTAAGATAGGCGTAAAACTTTCAATACCCATTGTTCCAAGATTGGTTAGCGTAAAAGTCCCTCCGTTCAGTTCATCCGGCAAGATAGTTTCCTCTTGGCAGGCAGTATTTAATCGTCTTGCTTCTTTTGAAATATCCTTCAATGATAAAAGGTGGGCATTATGGATTATCGGTACCATAAGCCCTCGTGGCGAGTTTACAGCAAATCCCAGATGTACATGTTCAAATTCAAGTATCTTATCTTTAAGGAAATGAGCATTCATGTTTTTAAATTTGGGAAGAATGTTAGCAACTATATAAAGTAGAAAATCATTAATATTAATTTTGCTTAACCCTTTCATCTGGGGACTGGATTTTAGCGATTCCCGACAGGCCAATAAAGCAGAAGCATCAACAGAAGTATTTAAAGTAAGTTGAGCAGTACTTTGTAAAGACGTAAGCATTCGTTCAGATATAATCTTCCGTACTCCTTCTACCGTAATCTCCTTAACCGGTCCAAAAAAATTTCCACTAACTATACTTGAAATAAGAGGTTCACCTTCAGATATTGCTTTTTCTATATCCTTTTTTATGATCCTTCCTCCAGGACCCGAACCGACAAGCTGGGAAAAATCAATTCCTTTTTTTTCTGCAAAGCGTCGGGCAACCGGAGAAATATGTATTAAGCCGGCTCCAGAAGAAGGTCTTATTTTTTTAGCCGATTCATCTGGAGTTATGGCTTTCTGATTTTCTCTATATTCTTCCCTGGAGATAAATACAGTTTTTTGGGGGATAAGATGGTCAATTTTCTCTCCTGATTGTCCAATTATGGCAATAATATTAAGAACTGGAACATCGTCTCCCTCTTTATAAAAGATTTTTAGTATTGTTCCTGCTTCAGGAGCTTCCACTTCAAAGACAGCCTTATCGGTTTCCACTTCACAGATAGGTTCTTCGGCTTTTACTTTGTCCCCTACTTTTTTATTCCATTTAATAATAAGACAGGATTCAACAGATTGTCCTTGTTTGGGCATAGGTACTGGTACAGCCATTTTTAAATCCTCCTTAAAAGACTTTTCAATTCTTCTTTATAATATAATCATAAATAAAATAGATACTTAACATTTTTTAAAATAAAAAAATATTTTACATTTAATTACTTTTTATTATTCTTCAGGTAAGTACTTTTTGATATTACAAGATTTTCTGATTATCTTCCTACCCTCAACAATTGATTTAATTTGTCCCATAGA
>JAKLPU010000097.1:0-2614 GCA_022013755.1 Candidatus Atribacteria bacterium
GCCTCAAACCCTTTAGTACGCAGTTCCTATCATGCTGGTGAAATACTAAAAAAAATACAATTTAATTTTAATTTGTAAGCCAATTTCTTTGATATATTTAAATATATCTGATAGAATTAAAATCAATAAATCAAATATAAGAAAATTGACCAAGGATAAGGAGGACAAGTTTGTATGACCAAATATGATATTAATAAAGTAAAAAATATTGCCTTGGTAGGCCATGGTGATTCTGGAAAAACCTCGCTTACCGAGGCTTTGCTTTATGACTCAGGAATGATTACCAGATTGGGAGACATCAAACAAGGTAATACTACTACAGATTATGACCCCAGAGAAATAAAGAAAGGAATAACTATCAATTCATCTTTAGCTTATTTAGATTGGAAGGGTTTGATGGTAAATATTCTCGATACCCCGGGCTACCTTGATTTTATTACTGATACCAAATTGAGCCTTAGAGTTGTAGATAGTGCCATAATAGTTGTATGTGCGGTATCAGGAGTAGAAGTGCAGACTGAAAAAGTATGGAATTTTGCTGATGAATATAAACTACCCCGAGCCCTTTTTATTAATAAAATGGATCGGGAAAGGGCTGATTTTTATCGAGTAAAAGATATAATTAATGAAGTTTTTGGTGCATCCGCTATTTCAGTACAGTTACCCATTGGTAAAGAAGAAAATTTCAAGGGTATAGTCGATTTAATAAAGATGAAAGCCATTGTTTATAAAAAATCAGGAGAGGGTAAACCGGTCTTTGAAGAACAGGAAATTCCCCAGGATATGAAAGAAGAGGCAGAATCCTACAGGAAAGAATTAGTAGAAGCAGTAGCTGAATTTGATGATGAAATTTTAATGAAATATTTGGACGGAGAAACTTTGACTAACCAGGAGATTGCTTCTTTGTTAAAACAAGGAATAAAGGAAAGCAAGATTGTTCCCATTCTTTGCGGCTCAGCAACCATGAATTTAGGAATAGAGCTTCTTCTCGATTTTATAAGCGAATATCTTCCTTCTCCATCTGAAATGCCTCCCGTTGCGGCTAAAAATGTAAAAACTTCTTCTGAAGAATTAATAGAAAATACTATTGAGTCCTCCCTTTCTGCTTTTGTTTTCAAAACTGTAGCAGACCCCTATGTGGGAAATTTAACCTACTTCAGGGTGTATTCAGGGAAATTGCCCGAAGATTCAAATATTTATAATTCTTCAAAAAGCGTAGATAATAAAGTAGGGAAGATTTATAAAATGCAGGGTAAGAATCAACACTCTATTTCTGAGGTTTGTGCGGGAGATATAGCTGCCGTAGCCAAACTTAAGAATACTGTTACCGGCGATACTCTCTGCGATAAAGATAATCCTGTTTTATTTGAAAAAGTAGAATATCCCGAACCAATAATGCTGCTGGCCATCTCTCCCAAGACTAAGGGTGATGAGGATAAATTAAGTACCGCTCTAAGCAAGATAATTGATGAGGATCCTACAGTTAAAATTTACCGGGATGAAGATACCGGAGAGAGTATATTGGCTGGCATGGGAGAATCCCACCTGGAAGTAATAATTGATACCATGGAAAGTAAATTTGGGGTAGAGGTGGAAAAGAGTACTCCTAAAGTAGGGTATAAAGAGACTATTCGAAAAAGTGTTAAGGTAGAAGGAAAATATAAGAAGCAGTCCGGTGGTAGAGGGCAGTACGGACATTGTTGGCTAGAACTTGAACCCAAAGGTAGGGGAGAAGGCTTTGAATTTGTAGATAAAATAGTTGGAGGAGTAATTCCGCGTCAGTATCGTCCTGCAGTGGAAAAAGGCGTGGTTGGAGCGATGATAAAGGGAATATTGGCAGGATATCCCACCGTAGATATAAAGGCTACTGTTTATGACGGCAGTTATCACCCGGTAGATTCTTCAGAAATGGCTTTCAAGGTAGCCGGTTCGATGGCTTTTAAGAAAGGAGCGGTAGAAGCTAACCCGGTCTTATTGGAACCTATTATGGATATAGAAGTAATAGTACCAAAAGAATATATGGGAGATATAATCGGAGATTTGAATAGCAAAAGAGGGAAAATAATGGGTATGGAAGAATCTTCAAGCGGGAAACAGTCTATTAAAGCCAAAATACCTCAAGCAGAGATTTTTAAATATGCTATCGATTTAAGGTCAATCACTCAAGGTAGAGGAACTTTTAGTTTGAAATTTTCCCATTATGAAGAGGTGCCTGCTAATATTGTACAGGAAATAATTGCTAAAACCAAAGAGGAAGAGTAAGAGAAAAATAATTCTTAAAAAAATTTAAAAAATTTTTAAAAAAAAGAAGGATTTTTAAATTAAATATAGAATGTATTATATAGAGGTAAATTTATTTATCGATTTATACCAAAAAATATTTTAAAAAAAGGAGGTGTAATAATATGGAATGGTATTGGTGGGCAGCGATTATTGCAGCAATAGCGTATTTAATATACTATTTTTATGGAGACACAACAGGATAGAATAAAAAATGAATTAATATTAAATTACTAAAAATTTTAAGAAACGTTTCTATAGGTGCAGGGCGAAGCAAATTGTCCTGCACTTTATTTATCTTTATTAAAAGAGTGATTAATTTGAAATTACAAAA
>JAKLPU010000011.1:0-10297 GCA_022013755.1 Candidatus Atribacteria bacterium
TCCATCTTTATAGAAACCAAAGCACTGGCAAAAAGTAAGGCCTCTTCAATGTTTTTATCTAATCTCTCAGTAATATAGGCACTAAAACAGGTATCTCCCCGACCGGTTCTGCCTGAAATATTTCGAGGTTTTAAAGGACAGGTATAATGTTTTTTACCATTATAAATTAGTACTTCTTTATTGTGAGTAATCATAATTTCCTTTGTTCCCCACCCGAAGAGTATTTCCGCTGCTTTCTTTCTATCTTTTGCCCCGGTCATTATTTCAGCTTCAGCTGCATCAGTTTTTAAATAATCAATATAAGGGAGATATTCCTTCTTTTTTTCCCAATCTAAAAAGACCATCTCTTTATTTTCCACCACAGTCCTTAAAAACCCTTGAACGTCCAGGGCAACTTTCCCTTTATTGTGTATAAACTTTATCATTTCACTATCAAATTCCCCCGAGATGAGGCCGGCAAAATGATATATCCGGGAATCAATATTATTAGGCATATCTTCAATAGTAAAGGGATCGGCAATCGATAGAGCAGTACAGGTTCTTCTTTCTCTGTCTGCGCTATGATAAATATTTCTGATGGAAGTAGTATTTCTGGAATCTAAAGCAGTAATATTTTCTTGGGGAATGGTAAATGCCTCCAAATACTTTCTATCTTGTGGAGACAACTTAGTTAAAATGCCTATCTTATGACCGATAGCATGGGAAGCACAGGATGAATAGAAAACTGCCCCTCCAATTTCCTTTACAGCTTCTCCTTGATATATATTTTCATCAATAGAGATATGTCCTATTATAAAGCTATCATATCTTTTCATTTTCACCTCTTTATTTAAAAATTTATAATTTCTAATAATTTAGTTAGTGTAATATCTCCAATTTTTTCAAAACGAAAGCGGGCTTTTCCTACCCTTTCCTCTGGGCCAATACCAATAGGAATCATATTTCCAGCCAACGCAGCTTCAATCCCTGCTTCGGCATCTTCTACTACTGCACAATCTTCTGGCTTTACTCCTAACTCTTTCGCTGCAAATAGAAATAGATCAGGGGCAGGTTTAGTATTTTTTACACTATATCCATCTGCAATGACATCAAATAGACTTTCTATTCCGGTTCCTTGCAAGACTGTTCTCGTATTCTTGCTTACCGAAGCAATGGCCGTTTTTATCCCTCGTCTTTTAAGTTCCAAGACTAATTCTTTTGCTCCAGGTAGAATATTTTCAGAAGTCATTTGTTTTAATAATTCTCCATAATATTCGTTTTTTCTATCCATCATTTCCTGAAATTGCTCGTCTGAAACTTGTTTTCCTTTTAATAATATTTTAAGACATTCTCTTCGGGAAACACCTCTTAGCTTTTCATTGTCGTTTCTATTAAAAGGAATTCTTTCTTCATCAGCTAATCTCTTCCAGGCCTGATAATGATACTCAGAAGTATCTGTAACCACCCCATCAAGATCAAAAATAATCGCCTTTAATTTTCTTCTCATTCTTAAATATTCCTTTCTTAATAGGTAACTTTCAATACCTGGTTAGGATAAAGAAGATACTCTTTGCCATAGATTTCAACTGATAAGGGCTGCCTTATAGAAGATAATGGTTTTAGAGTAATTCTATCTTTGGCAATTTCGATACCATTTTTCTGGTAAACGAGGATTAATTCTCAAATTTCCCTCACTTGTAATTCGAATCCCCCCAAAACCATTTACTAATTCACCTGTCCATATTCCCATCAAAAATATAAATAAAAAAGTATCGATGCCTCATATAAAAATCTAAATGAAACATTTTAATTATAACCTAATTTCCTCTATATTTAAAGATAAGAGATTATCTCTTTTAAATATGTGAGAAGGTAGAAGGGAATGTTAACCATGGGGCAGAAAAAGGCCATGACTATGGGATGATTAGAAAACTCCAATAATAACTGCCTCAGGGGCCTTTATCTTTTGGATGATAACGGTTTCAAATTTTGGGATAACTTTAAGGTGAAAGTTCACAAAATAATTATAAAGAGTGATAATTGCTTGACTTCGCGTTTAAAAGATGTTAAATTATAAAATGAAAACTGTTTCATATTATTCAGGCTGTGTCATAATTAAATTTTAGATTATGTTTGATATGTCCGAGCCTGATTGCGAGGAATCCTCATATTAAGATTAAAGGGGAGAGAAAGACAAAGAGCGTAAGATAGATACGTCTAAGGGAGGCTTTAAGATGTCTGTTGGGAAAATTGGAAAATTGGAGATAGTAAATAATTGGAATTTAAAAGAGAAGAGTTTTGATAAAGAAAATATTACAGACTTATTTTCGAAGAGTACAATTTTTCTTCTAGGCAATGGATATATGGGATATCGAGGAACTTTTGAGGAGTGGGGGAAGGAAGAAAGTGTAGCTTGTATCCTTTCAAATACTTATGACCAAAACGGTGTAAAGCCACGAGAACTTTGTAATGCTCCAAATGCTTTCTATACCAAGGTGTTTATAGGTGGAGAAGAATTATCATTCTTAAAAAGCAAATCTTCTAAATATGAAAGAGAATTGAATCTAAAAAGTGCCATTTTGAAGCGTAAGGTTATTTTAGAGGACGACAAAGGGAATAAATATGAGGTAAGGGCGGAAAAGTTTTGCAGTATGAATAATTTTCATTTACTATCCCTTCAGTATTCTATAAAATCGATAGATTCGAAAGCAGAGGTGATGATAGAGACTGGAATTGACGGGGACGTATGGGATATTAATGGTCCCCACTTTAAGAATTATCGGATGGGGTCTTCGGATGAGACTATAAGTATAGAAGTAACTACTCAGGAATCAGAGACAAAAATAGCCGTTGCGGAAACTTGCAGGGTTTTGGGGGGAGAGATATGCCAGGAGACAATTTCTAGATCTCCTAAAAAGATCTTAAGAAGGGTAAAATTCAGTCTGGACAAGCATAAAACTGTGACTCTTGAAAAAACTATTGCTATCTATACTTCCAGAGATGGCTTTAAAGATCCTCTAAGTAAAGCCATTGAAGATTTAAAACAAAATTCAACTTTAGGCGGCTATAATAAGCTTAAAGAGAGACATTTACAGGAATGGAAAAGACTGTGGGATAAAAGTGATATAGTTATAAAAGGGGATAAAAAAGCACAGATTCTGGTGAGATATTCTGTTTATCAGGCTATCATTGCTACTCCTTTACATACGGATAAATTGCCTGTAGGAGGCAGAGGCCTTTCCTGTCAGACATATCAAGGAGCGGGTTTTTGGGATCAAGATATATTTATACTACCAATGTTTTTATATACCCAACCAAGGGTGGCACGTAATCTTTTAAAATATAGATATAATACTCTAAGTGGTGCTAAACGGAAAGCTAAAAGACTTGGATATTATGGAGCCTTTTATGCTTGGCAGTCTCAGGATACAGGAGATGAGGAGTGCCCTTCTTATGTCTTTAAGGATGTATTATATCCGGAACGGTCATTTCATAACCATTTCAACGATCGACAAATTCATATTTCTGCTGATGTAGCCTATGCGATATGGAACTATTATCTAGCCACTGGGGATGAAGACTTTTTGTTCCATTACGGAGCCGAAATCCTATTCGAAACAGCTCAGTTCTTTGTCTCTTATGCCTATTTCAAAAAAGACAAAGGTAGGTATGAACTCCTCAGGGTTATAGGTTGTGATGAATATCACGAGAATGTTAATAATAATACTTTTACCAATATGATGGTAAGATTTAACTTAACTAGAGCTGTTAAAGTCTATTACCTGTTAAAAGAGAGAAATAAGGATCTTCTCCAAGAAATAATGGGAAAAGTAAAAATTCAAAAAAAAGAGGTAGAAAAGTGGGAAGAAATGGCCAGTTTACTCTATATACCCTCTCCTGATAAAGCAAGTGGCCTAATTGAGCAGTTTGATGGATACTTCACGCTTGAGGATATCTTCCCTTCTGAGTTGAAGAAGAGATGTATACATCCTGATGAATATATGGGCTATCCAATAGGTCCTGCAGTAGAAACGCAAGTTTTAAAGCAAGCAGACATAATTATGCTTTTTTTCCTTTTCGATAAAGAATATGAAAAGGAGGTAATAAAGGCGAATTTTGAATATTACGAGCCAAGGACGGAGCATGGATCTAGTCTAAGTTATTGTGCCTATTCAATGGTTGCCTCGAGGATTGGTAAATTAGATTTAGCTTATGATTATTTGTTAAAGAGTGCGACAGTCGATATTTTGGATAGAAGTCCACAATATAAAGGGAAATGGTTTTTGGGCGGAACACATGTATCTGCTTATGGAGGGACATGGCAAGCGATAATCCATGGATTTATAGGACTTTTTGTTGACGAAACAGGATTAAAACTTTCTCCCCTTCTCCCAAAAAAATGGGAAGAAGTTTCATTTAATCTTATTTATAAAGGACAAAAATTGAATTTCCTAGTAAGGAAGGGCTATATTAAGGTTAGAGCCAATTCCCAAAACAACAGCGCTGTCCCCATTGGGATCGTTAATGGAAAAAGGAAGATTTGTAAGCCGGGGCAGCAGTCTGTATTCTCTTTTTAAATCTTTGTTTAGGAAAGGAGGTGGACGGATGAACTATTGCTTTATTGGGTAAAAGTATATAATATATAAAATAATGTAAGGAGGAAAAAATGTTAAAGAAGAATAGTATGATATTATGTTTAGTTTTGATTTTAGTGTTTGTTATGATGGTAAGTTTGATAGGGAATGCTAAAGAAATAAAGCTTAGATTTCTATCCCTGCAAGTTGGTGTACATCCTGAGACAGCATGGGCTACTGAAACGGTTGAGAAGTTCAATACAGAATATAAAGGAAGGATTAATATAGTAGTCGATGGTGTTGCAGGAGACGAAGCTTGGTGGGAAAAGTTGAGAACTGATGCAGCTCTAAATACCATGCCCGATCTTTTCACGTTGAAACATGACCGTAGCGAATTCAATGTTCTTGCTCAGTCTGGACTAGTTTTAGCTTTAAATGATTACATAAAAACCGATCCTTACTTGAAGGACATGTTAAATGATCCGGTTGCCCTTGCTGCTTATACTGACAAGAAAGGCAATATTCTAGGTATTCCATATGCAAGAGCCCACGTTGGTATTTATTACAATACAGAACTTTTTGCCAGGGCAGGGATATTTAAATTTCCTACAACCTGGGATGATTTCTTTGTAGCATGTGAAAAACTGAAAGCAGCTAATATTACACCTATTTCTATGATGACCGGAGAGAATGCTTGGTGTTCAATGTTGATGTTAGCCAATATGATTGGAACTACCCCCGGGGGTACTGAGTGGTTGACTACCGACCCAGCAGATCAGAAGTTCAATGTTCCAGTATTTGTTAATGCGGCAGTGAAGTTACAACAAGTACTTAGCAAATATACCACTCTAGATGCTGTTGGTGCCGGCTATGGATTAGCTGCCAATAATTTCCTCCAGGGCAATACAGCTATGATTGCAAACGGACCGTGGATGATTGGTTCTTTCTCAGATCCGAAGAGTGCACCAGCTGATTTTGAGTCAAAAGTGTCTTATGCACTTTCTCCAGGTGATGGAGTGATTGCTATGGAAAACATTGCATGGGGTGTTGGCTCAAAGACGAAGGAAAAACAGGATGCTGCGGTCGAATTTCTTAAATTCCTCATGAGGCAGGATGTATACGCTGCTTACCTTAGTGTAGGTGGGGCTGCACCATGTTTCAAGGTAGATATGAGCGAAGTTAGTTATCCTAGACTTAACAAAGAGTTTCTGCCGAAAGCATTAGAAGCTAAGTACAAATATAGCATTGTTCCAAACGTAGTCAAACCAGCAATCATTAATGTAATGTCACAGTATTTACCCGGAATTGCAGATCTTAGTATGACTCCTGAAGAGTTTGTCAAAAAACTGGAAGAAACGCATAAAGCTAATTAATGTTGGAATTTTTCGAATAATTTAGAGGAGCTAGTTTTCTAGCTCCTCTAAATATGAATTTAATTAGTAAGGTAGTGGTTAAAGAATAGTGAAAAAAAAGGACAGGATTATCTTTCTAGTAGTTGCAATGATTCCCGCTCTCACATTATTTGTAACATTTTACTTAATTCCGATAGGAGGTCTTTTATATACCAGTTTTTTTAAATGGGATTCCATAAAAATGGAGGAATTCATAGGGTTTGCAAATTATATACAGATGTTTCATGACCCTGTTTTCTGGCAGGCATTGAGAAATAATATTAGTTGGTCTTTAATTGCTGCATTTATACATATTCCCATGGCTTTATTAATTGCACTTATCTTAAATGGCAAACCTAAAGGATGGAAGAATTTTAGGACTATATATTTTCTTCCACATGTTATTTCTATAACTGCATTTGCAGTGATCTATATTTCTGTGTTTAATCCTAGTTTCGGTTTACTGAATGCTGTGTTAAGAGTTTTGGGAATGAACAAGTATTCTAATATTAATTGGCTTTTTCATCCCTATTGGGCATGGAAGGCGATAATAAGTACATGGATATTTCATATTGGCCTTTTTGCGACAATCTTCTTAGCGAAGATAACTTCAATCCCAATTGAACTTTACGAGGCTGCAAAGATAGATGGAGCATCTCCTATTAAACAAGATTTGTGTATTACTATTCCTTTGTTAAAAAATATTATTGGGGTATGTATTATCTTAGATGTAACTGGTGGCTTACGGTATTTCGAAGGTTTATACATAATGACCAACGGAGCACCGAACTGGAAGACTGAAACTTTGGCTTTATTAATCTATCAACAATTACGACTTATTCATAATTCATATGCTAATACTGTTGGAGTAGCTCTTCTTGTCCTCGGTTTATTAGTGGTATTGCTATTTAGCAGATTGTTTAGACTCGGGAAGAGCGAAGAAGTAGCAGAATAAGTTGTTAAACAAGTGAGTAAAGTGGAAAAATATGCATTATCAAGATAGAAACATTACAATCGCATTTAGTTTTATAAAATACGGTATCTTGCTTTTTTTTGCAGTTGTATGTCTCTTTCCCGCATTATGGATACTTATTTCTTCATTTAAGACGAACCAAACTATCTTAGCCTCTGCTCTTAGTTTGCCCACCACTTTACATTGGGAAAATTATGTATCGGCTATGCAGGTAACAGGTTTGCCAAGGGCTTTTCTAAACAGTATTATCGTAAGCACCCTTGCTGTGGTTCTTAATGCAATTATTGCTCTTTTAGCTGCTTACGTTTTAGCGAGATTCAGATTCAGACTTAATACAGCTTTAACTATAATGTTTTCTCTAGGAATTTTGGTTCCGATTAATTCGGCAGTGGTTCCTATTAAGTTTATAATGTTAAACCTTATGTTAGATAATTCCTTAATCGGTTTAATAGTCTTATATGCTGCACTTGGGCTGCCAGTATCGATTCTTATTCTTAAGAGTTTCCTTCTTAGTATTCCTGTGCAACTAGAGGAAGCGGCAAGGATTGATGGTGCGGGATATTGGAAAATATTTTTTGCAGTTATATTTCCTCTTTCTCAAAGTGGTTTGGTTACGGTTATGATTTTACAGTTTATTTTCTGTTGGAACGAATTTCTATTTGCCACACTTTTGATAAGTACGGAAACAAAAAGGACTCTTCAAATAGCTATAAAATTTTTTATTGGACAATTCTTTTTTGATTATGGGGGTCTATTTGCCGCCATGGTTATTTCAATTATACCTGCTATCATTGTATTTATACTCTTTCAAAAGAAGGTTATTTCTGGTCTAACAGCCGGTGCAATAAAAGGATAATTTATATTTTGAAAGTACCCACAACCTGTAAAGGCGTGGGTATCAATGAAAAGCAAATATTTGACAAGATTTATATTTTGGTTTTCCGATATATAAACTATAATCTATATATCTACAACTTGCTTTTTACACTTTCTCTAATTATTACGTTTGGATAGAATTTCATTAAATTATTCATTATCTTTTCACCATCTATAAGTCTTTTCATTAGATTAGCTGCTACTGTTCCCAATTTATATCCCTGTTGGTCGACTGTAGTTAAAGAGGGGTATAACATAGAGGAGATAGAGGTATTATCATAACCTATAACAGAGACGTCCTTAGGGATGTGGATTCCTCTTTTTTGAAGAGCCCTTAATACGCCTATTGCTGCAAAATCAGAACAGACAAAGAGTCCGTCAAGCTTCTTATTTTGTTCTAATAAGCGGATTGTTCCTTGATATCCATTTTGTACATCATTCTTGGGTATAGAAACGATCAATTTATCTTTTATCGATAATTTGGCTTCCAGTAAAGCCTGTTTATATCCTTCAAGTTTATTAAAAAATGTTGAGTAAATAATATTTCCGTTGATAAATCCAATATTTCGATGTCCACTTTCAACTAGATATTTGACAGCCTTATAAGCACCCCAAGACTCGTCATTATAGACACAATATATTCCTTCTGATGATAAATATTCATTAACTAAAACAATGGGAATCTGTTCGGCTAATTTTATTATATGTTTAATGTATTGGTATTTTCTTCTTCTACTTCCTATTACAATGGCCCCTTCGATTCTCATTTGGAGAAAATTTTGAAAAGCATTTTTTTCCTCTTCTATTGAGTCGTTGGAGATACTTAAAAAGAGGTTAAATCCTTCCTTGTAGAGGACTCCCTCTATGGCTTCTATTATTTCTGGAAAGAATAAATTTGAAATTACTGGAATTAACAGGCCAACTGTTCCGGATTTCTTCTTTATTAGGCTTACTGCTAATCTATTGGGAATAAATTTATATTCTTCGATAACCTTTAGGATATTCTCTCTTTTTTGAGGAGAGACTAATTGTGGATTATTGATTACTCGTGAGACAGTAGCAGGTGAAACACCTGATTTTTTGGCAATATCTCGAATATTTACCATTTAGAATTACCTCAACCTGAAGATTTATCCAAGAAAACAGTCGCTATCTTGGGAAAAGACATCGTTTATTTTCTTATTTTTTAGCATTTGGTATATTTGAATAACTCAAAATCATTTTATTATAATACAATTGCAAGAGGTTATCTACTCTTCGAATTGTCTTGCCAAAAAAGAAAAAAATACCCCTAATTATTTTAATTATAACATTATCTCCAATATATTTAAAGAAAAGATATGATTATATCTCGTCTGTGTCAAGAACTTGTGGGGGTTTTTCCTACCTCAAAGAAATTATTTGATTTTAATTTGGAGTGAACCCCTGCCACTAGACACTTTTACAGAATTACCTATTATTGACTTCGTTTTAGAGGAATTAATTTCAATACAATAACTATCTGTCTTTAATAATCGTTCTTGGAGAAAGGAGAGATTTTCTTTAATTTGTGGTTATTGCTGGTACTTTCTATAAGTTCTTTAACTCTTTGTAGGCTATATTTATAAAACTTCTTGTAACGGGGTTTTAATTCCAAACACAATACTCCATTGTAATTCTTTAATAGGCGGAATATCTTATCATAGGGGATTTCTCCCCAGCCTACAGGCATATGCATATCACCAATCCCAAATTGGATTAGATTAATGTCCTGTTCTTCATATGAAATCTTGGGTTTGCCAAAACAATCGTGAATATGCACATGTTTTATATACGGCAGAGCTAATTTTATAGAATCTAAAAATTTGAAGCGATAATATTTAGAAGCCAGATAAGCATGACTAAAATCTAAAGTTATTCCCACATTTTCTCGATCAATCTTCTTAACTTGTTCAACTAAATCTTCAATCTTTGTACCATAATTATATTTGCTAATCTCTCGTAAAAAGAGGGGTTTGGGTGTCTGGGGAATAAGAACCGAAGAAGGAAACCTTCCGCTATTGCTAAAACGCTTAGATAAATCCCAGAGAAACTCTTCTTCCAATTCCGGAGGGGTATTCTCAATAGCAATGGTCACCCCTAAATCTTTAGCAAAGGAAGCTAATTCTTGTAAGGTTTTTATTTCTATCTTCTTTAATTGGTCAATTTTTCTTGTAGAAGGTATTTTTAAAAAATTATTTTGCCCTAACTCTTCACCTTTAGTTTCTCCTTGTAAAGGAATTTTTCCACTATGGTATACAAAAATTTCTGCACCTATAGCATTAGAAAATTCAATTCCGGATTTAAAGATTTCTTTTTGTAATTTAAAATTACGAGAGTCCATCAAATTTAGCAGATCGGGACCGTGAACAGTATATTTCAGTTTATATTTTTTTAGAATATCTACAATTGCTTTTGTTTGTAACCAATTTAATTTTCCTTTAAAGATAGCATCGACTCCATGAACCGGTATCTCGGCATAATCA
>JAKLPU010000098.1:0-3085 GCA_022013755.1 Candidatus Atribacteria bacterium
CCCGGTTCGAATATCTCTCCCTTCACTTCTTTCCTGCTGGTTATAGTCTGCTTAAAATATTCAGTAGAAACACTTATGTCCTCTCCTAAAGAATCTTTGGTTTGAGTTGGAGGAACCATTGACACAGGCTCAGTCTCAATCTCAGGGGTTTTAACTTCTACTTTTGGTGCTCCTTCCGTTAATTCTTCTTTGCTTACTACTTTTGTTTCAGTTACCTCTTCTTTTATCTTGGGTGGTTCGGGTGAAACCGGTGCAGCTTTTGGCTTAACTTCCAATTGAGCAACGGGTTTTTTCTCGGTAATCTCCGGTTTCTTAGATTCCGGCTGTTCTGGGGCAGGAATTTCTACCAGACTAACCAAAATAAGCTCTTTTTCTGGTAAGAGCCTGGTGAAATCAAAGGCAATCATATTTCCGAAAGCAAATAATAATATAATATTAAGTATGATAGAGATCAAAAATGATCTCCCTAAAAAACTCTTTTTACTCTGTTTTAAACGCTTTGTTCTATATCTATCTATGGGCATTTATTATTTATTCCTCGTTATTAATTTACCAATTACCCAATTCACCAATTGACCAATTAATCAATTTACCGATTTGCCAATTAACAAATTAATTTAATCTACTAGTCTGCCGGTCTTCCAGTCTTCCAGTCAATGCAACAGGCAATAGGCAATTTTTTCCTTTCTTTAAACTTGCAACTTGCAACTTGCAACTTGTCACTAATTACTCATCACTAATCACTGTATTTCTATCCGCTCTACGCTAACCGCTATACGCTATATTCTATTTCTCCTCCACAGGTTGGGTGGCTATGGCAATTTTTTCCGCTCCTCCCTTTTTAAGCAAATCCATTATTCTGATTACCTTTCCATGGAGTACATTTTTATCTGCCTCTAAAACTACGATTTTATTGGGCGCCTTTTTTAATTCTACGGCCACATTTTCGGTAAGTTTTAAAGGATCTATTAGTTTTCCATTAAAGTAAATAATATTATTTTCGGTAACGCTCACAATAATATTTTCCGATGGCTCGGCAGCAGCAAAGTCTCCACTGGGTAAATTAACTTCCACTCTATTTTCTAAATTTACAAAAGTAGTAGTCAACATAAAAAATATCACTAAAAGAAGAACTACATCAATTAAAGAGGTCAGGTCAAAACCGGCGCTCTTTTTATTCCGATGAGGAAATTTCATATTCTGCTTCACCGCCCTGACTAACACTGTCTCGAATAGTCCCATTACTATTTATTTCCTGATAAGTTAGAAGATCTATCAGTTCTACACAATTTACTTCCATCTCTCTTATCAATTTATCTACCCGGTGAGATAAATAATTATAAATCACGACAGTCGGTATAGCTATCGACAATCCAAAGGCAGTAGTAAGAAGTGCTTCAGAAATTCCTCCTGCCAGTAGTTCTGGTTTACTTACTCCCATTATTGATATCACATTGAAAGCCTTAATCATACCAAACACTGTTCCCAAAAGCCCCAATAATGGAGTAATATTACCGACGGTGGAAAGCGTAGACAAGTTTCCCTCTAATACGGGAATTTCCTGGTTGGCACTATCTTCAACCGCCTCTTTTATCTCATCCCTTCCCCGGCCAAATTTCATTAAACCGGCCAACATAATCTTTGAAATGGGAGTGGGGCTTTTACGACAAGCAGAAATAGCCATTTCAATACTCCCCTTTTTAACTAAATTTTTAACTCGCAAAACAAATTTTTTACTTTTAGTTTTAATGCTCTTTAAATAGAACATCCTCTCAAAAAAAATAGTCACTGCAGCTAATGAACATATCAAGATGGGATACATTACGAATCCGCCCTTTTCAAAAACTTCTAACATTAAATATTTGCCCCCTCTTCTTTTATGATCTTACTAATTAAATTTATACTTAATTTTCCAATTCACCAATTAAACTAGTCTGTCGGTCTACCAGTCCACCGATCACCTGGTCAATTTAGTTAACCAGTTACCCGGTTTACCAGTTGACCAGTTAATTCTAGTAGTTAATAAATAGTATCAGAGCGTAAAGTGCAAAGCTAAAAACGCAAAACCAAAACTTAAAACTTAAAATTGAAGATAAGGTTTTTAATTTTGAATTATGGTTTTTTGCTTTTAACTTTAATTTTTTAGTTTAATAGTGGCGTCGTTATACACCCCTACTTCTTTATTCCAAACTTGAAACTTGTAACTCGCAACCCGTAACTTGTCACTAATTACCCATTGCTTATCACTGTTTTTCTATCCGCTCCACGCTAAACGCTATACGCTATATTCTATTCCTTCGGTAAAACTTTCAATCTTTCCTGGGCTTTTACTACATATGGACTTTGAGGATATTTAGAGATCAAGTTCTGGTAATCAGAAATAGCTTTTTCCTGATTTTCTAACTTTTCCCAGCAAATTGCCTTGATATACAGAATATCATCACCATATTCTAGACTGGAATAATCTTTTAAATATTTTTCTCCCACCTCAATGGTTTTTTCATATTCATCTTTTTTAAAATAAGAAAGGCACAGGCCGTACAAAGCCTCTGACAGATATGGGCTATCAGGATATTCTCTTACCAGTCTATCTAAATTGATAATACTATCCATCCAGTCCTCTTCCTGTAAATAGATCTGGCTTAATAAATACATAGCTTCTGCCCTAAAACCACTATTACTATAAGAATTTATAAACCTTCCCAGTTCTGCCTTAGCCATATTCTTATCTCCTAAAAGATAATAGTTCTTGCCAACTCTAAACTGCGCTTCTTCAGTTAATTTACTATCCGGATAAATACTTATAAGTTTTTTGAATTCCTCTAAGGACGATTTGTAATCTTTATTCTCCAGATAAGTCCAGGCGATAGCAAATTGGGCATTAGCTGAGAAATCCCCCTTAGGATAAATTTCGATAATTTTTTCATATGTTTCTCTGGCCTTTTGATAATCTTTAAGATTATACCATGATTCTGCCGCCATAAACTTTGCTCTTTGCCCCAAATCTAAATTTTCTTCATCTTCTTCCACTTGGTTAAAATATTCGCTCGCCTTCTTATAATCAGTTAATTTAAAATAACTCCAC
>JAKLPU010000099.1:0-13837 GCA_022013755.1 Candidatus Atribacteria bacterium
AATTAAAAAGAATATGAATTCTTTAAATATTAAAAGGGAAGAGATATTCAGTAAAATTACCGATGACCGTCTTTTGAAAGAATATGAACTTTTAAGAAAAGAAAAGGGCGGAAAAGCCATTATGGAAGTTGATGGTTCTATATGTCCAGGCTGTTATCTCGATCTTCCCAGTGATGCTATTTATCAATTAAAAAAGAATCGAAAGATAATAATTTGTCCCAATTGCAGCCGAATTCTAATTTGGAAAGATTAACTTAAGCTAATTGACTTTATTGTATTAAAATGGTATTTTAAAATTGAAAAAAAGAATATTTGGTAAGTAGATCAGGTAATCGCGGAAGAAATAGTATTTCTTCCGAGGAAAGTCCGAGCTCCACAGGGCAGAGTGCTGGGTAACCCCCAGTGAGGGTAACCTTAAGGAAAGTGCTACAGAAAATACACAGCTGGGCACTCAATTTTGAGTACTCAGTAAAGGTGAAAAGGCAGGGTAAGAGCCTACCAGTTGTTAGGTGACTAATAAGCTTAGTAAACCCCACTCGGAGCAAGACCAAATAGGAAGAGCTGTGGTGGCCCGCTGAATCTTCGGGTAGGTCGCTAGAGGTGTAAGGTAACTTACATCCCAGATAGATGATTACCACCCTTATAATTTAATAAGGGGACAGAACTCGGCTTATACGATCTGCTTATCAAAATAAATAGGTATAAAGACATACAATAAAATATTTTATTGTATGTCTTTTTTTATTCTATTTTCCCCAAGATATTCATCGTGAAAATTAACTTAATCATTGAAGAGTCTCCTTCCGCGAGGAAGGGAACGAGGATTCCCTTCTATTTTCCCCAAAAATACGCTGAAAAATAGTGTATCTATCATAGAAAAGACGCTAAATATGTGGTATTTCTAATTTTATTAAAAAAAATTAAATTATTTTCAAAAAAAAAGAGGATTTTTCAAAAATATGTAGTATAGTATATACAGTGGAACAAAGTGGAGTAAAGTGGAGGATAAATATAAAGGAGATTTTATGTTTTTAGGACAGTATGAGCACACTATCGATGAAAAGGGAAGATTGATTGTGCCGGCAAAATACCGAGAATCTTTAGGCGATAATTTTATTATCACTTTCGGTCTTGATACTTGTCTTTTTGTATATCCTCTGGAAGAATGGAAAAATTTATCTGAAAAAATGAAGCTGCTCCCCTTGGGACAGAGAGATGCCCGAGCATTTAAGAGAATATTATTTTCTCGAGCTACCGATTGCACCATAGATAATCAAGGTAGAGTCATTATTATGAAATATTTGAGAGATTATGCCCGGATTAATAAAGAAATTATGGTTATCGGGGTTTTAGATAGGATAGAGATCTGGAGTAAAGATGTATGGCAAAAATACTTTAAAGAAGTTGAAAGTTCATATGAAGATATTGCCGAAAGAATATACGAACAAGAAGGGTAATCTATGGCAAATTCCTTTCACATTCCTGTGTTAACAAAAGAGATCTTAAATTATTTAAACTTAAAGAAAGGAGGTGTTTATATCGATTGCACATTAGGGGGTGGAGGGCACTCCAAAGCTATTTTGGAAAAAATTTATCCCCATGGTTTATTGATCGGCATCGACCAGGATATAGAGGCAATTGAAACAGCAAAAGAAGAACTAAAAAGTTATATCGATAAAGTAAAATTAGTTAAAGGTAATTTCAAAGATTTAGAAGGGATTCTATCAGACTTAAAGATTGAAGCAGTTTCGGGGATAGTCTTTGATTTAGGAGTGTCCTTCCACCAATTAAAAGAGAAAGAACGAGGATTCAGTTTTAAAGAAGACAGCCATTTAGATATGCGGATGGACCTAACCCAAAAATTTAACGCTGATATCCTAATAAATAGTTATTCGGAAAAAGATTTAGCTGAAATATTTGAAAAATACGGAGAAGAACGGTTTTCTAAGAGAATTGCCCGCATAATTGTAACAGAACGAAAAAAGAAAACCATTACTACAACCAAGCAGTTAGCTGATTTAGTAATAAGGTCTCTTCCCAGGACTAAAAAGAGGCACACCTGGAGAATACATCCCGCAACCAGGGTATTTCAGGCTATCAGGATTGAAGTAAACCAGGAACTTAAGGCTTTAGAAAAGGGGCTGAATCAGGCCATTAGAGTGTTGGAGGATAAGGGAAGGATATGTGTTATTTCCTACCATTCACTAGAGGATAGGATAGTTAAACACCTATTTAAGGAAGCAGAAAGAGAAGGAAAAGAGCAAAAGAATTACGGATTGAAAATTGTAACTAAAAAACCAATTAGACCTTCTTTGGAGGAAGTAAGAGATAATCCTAAAGCAAGAAGCGCTAAATTGAGAGTGGCAGAGAAAATAATGTTTACAACAATATAATAAAGGGGTGATAAAATATGAGAGGGAGCAGTGCTATAGCTACCGGTAATTATGAAAGTAAGAATGCCTTAATTGTTTTTGGGTCATTTTTAATTATAGTAATTCTTGTCACTTCTATAGTAATTTTTTATATTTCTAATAATATTGTATTAACTGAGTTAGGATATAAATTAATAAAATTAGAAAATGAAAAAATAGCCTTAGAGGAAGAAAATAAAAAACTTGAACTTACCGTAGAGACTCTTTCTGCCTTCGATAGAATTGAAAAAATTGCCTATAATCAATTGGGAATGGTTAGACCAAAAGAAGTAAAGTTTATTGCTTTAAACCCCGTTGCTATGATTAATTCCGTAAATGATAGCAGGACAATCAGTAACAATTATAAAGAGGAAAAGAATTTTTGGGCTAGTTTTGACCTAAATAAAATAAATGACTTGATTTCAGGGATATTAAAATAATATACTTGTAGCAGTAAAGGTTAAAGAGGGCGGAGATAGTTGTTGCTTTCCAAAGAGAAAAAAGAACGTATTATTTTTTTACTTATAATATTCATAGTTCTTTATTTTTCATTAATTTATAGATTATATAACATTCAGGTTATTCAGACTAATAAATTCAAAGAAATTGCCCAACAAGAACATCTCACTTCTTTTTCCATTGAGGGAGAACGAGGTAATATCTATGATAGAAATTATAAAAAATTAGCCGTGAATATTAATGATCAATCTTTATTTGCTATTCCTCCTAAAGTTGAAAATCCTCAAGAAACTGCCCGAAAAATATCTTCAATTTTGAATTTGAAAACAAAAGATGTACTGGAAAAATTAAACCAGAAAAAATCTTTTGTGTGGATAAAAAGGAAGTTAAAAGAAACAGAAGTTGCAGAGATTATAAAACTAAATTTAGAAGGATTAGATTTCTTAGATGAGAACAAAAGATATTACCCTAAGAATTATTTAGCTTCTAATTTAATGGGATTTGTGGGAATAGACAATCAAGGCCTGGAAGGTTTGGAATCATTTTTTGATAAAGAACTAAAAAGTTTGCCTGGTTTAGTAATTTTAGAGAGAGATGCTATAGGAGGCAAGGTACCTCTAAGCATTAAGGGACCAACTGCGCATAAAGATGGACATTCAATTGTATTAACTATTGATGAAGTTATCCAATATATCACTGAAGAAGCTTTGGACAAAGCTTTTCAAGAATCTAAAGCCAAAGCAGGAATTGCTATTGTAGTAGAACCCAAAACCGGAGAAATTTTAGCAATGGCAGTAACACCTTCCTATGACCCCAATTATTTTAATGAATACCCTCGTGATTTTTGGAGGAATAGAGCAGTAACTGATGCCTATGAGCCGGGATCGACCTTTAAAGTTATTACCATAGCTACAGCCCTGGAAGAAAGAGTAGTTAAATTAAATGATCAATTTTATTGTAATGGGTGGATAAAATATAATGGAAATATTTTTCACGATATATACCAACATGGTCCTCAAAATCTTACCGATATAGTAAAAAATTCCTGTAATATAGGAGTAATTCAAACCGGGACAAGATTAGATGAAAAAGTATTTGAAAAGTCGATTAGAAGATTCGGGTTTGGGACATTAACTGAAATAAGTTTACCTGGTGAAATAAATGGCTTGGTAAGAAGCACAAAGGATTGGTCAAAAATTTCCCTGGCTTCCTTATCTATAGGTCAAGAAATTTCTGTAACTCCCATTCAGTTGATAATGGCTATATCGGCTATAGCTAACCGAGGGACTTTGATGAAACCGATGCTAGTAAAGGAAATAATAGATTCTGCGCAAAAGAAGATTAAAATATTTAAACCAAAGCCAGTAAGACAGGTAGTATCGGTTGATACTGCTTTAACCATGACCAAAATATTAGAACAAGTAGTGAATGATGGAACTGGTACAAGGGCTAAGCTTGTAGGATACCAGGCAGCAGGGAAAACCGGGACTTCTCAAAAATTTGATTTTTCTACCGGTAAATATTCTAAAGATAAATACAGCTCCTGGTTTGTGGGTTATGTTCCTACAGATAATCCTAAGATATCCATCTTAGTTTTATTAGATGAACCCAAGGGGAGTTATTACGGTGGAACAGTAGCCGCTCCGGTTTTTCAGGAGATTGCTTCCAAGGTTCTTCCTTACTTATCGGTTCCAACCAATGAATAGCGTGGAGCGTACAGCGTACAGCGTAGAGTGAAATTAGCGTATAGCGTGGAGCGTATAGGGAATATAGCGAAAAATTAAAAGCGCAAAGCGCAAAATCATAGCGCAAAACTAAAAATAAAAAAAGTAGTAGTTTATATAATTGTATTAAAAAATCTAAAACAAAAAGCAAAAAGTGTAAAATTATACACTCTTCTGTCATTCCCACGAAAGTGGGAATCCAGTGTTAAAAGATAAAAAAAAAGACGGATTCCAATTTTCATTGCCATGACAAAAGATATGAGCAATAAAAAAAGATAAGAAAAAAATGTTGTACAGAGTATTTTTTCCTATACGCTAAACGCTGTACGCTCTACGCTGTATAGTTTTTCGCTTTACACTTTAAGTTTTTAGTTGGTCAAACGTATCAAAGGATCGCCCCTAACACACATTGAAACGCAATAGGCGATACGATATACTATATACGAGATTTAACTAGAGGACAGGCGTCTTATCTTTCATACTATACGCTAAACGCTGTACGCTATACGCTATTTATAATATTGAGGTATTTTTTATGAAGTTGAGTGAACTGACAACTAACCTGAAAGTTAAGGAAATTATTGGTGATTTAAATTTAAATATCAAAGGAATTTATCACAACTCTCGGGAAATAAAGAGAGATTTTTTATTTATATGCATAAAAGGTTTCACCTTTGATGGACATAATTTTATCGATGAAGCCATTAACAGAGGAGCTGTTGCACTGGTAGTAGAAAAAGAAATTCCTCTCCGGCCGGGTATTACTATAATAAGGGTAGATAATAGTCGTAAAGCCCTAGCCATTTTAGCTAATCAATTTTACGGTTTCCCTTCGCGAAAATTAAAATTAATTGGAGTTACAGGAACAAACGGTAAAACTACCATTACTTATATGTTAAGAGCCATTTTTCAGGAAGCAGGTTTTAAAACCGCACTTTTGGGTACTGCTCAAAATATAATCGGCGATAATATCAACTCCTCTAAGATGACTACCATGGAATCAGTAGATTTACAGAAGGCGCTTAAAGAAATGGTTGAACAAAAGAATAATTATACAGTGATGGAAGTGTCTTCCCATGCCTTGCAATTATCCCGCGTAGAAGGATGTGATTTTGATGCAGCCATCTTTACTAATATCAGCAAGGAGCATTTCGAAATTCATAAAAACTTTTCTAATTATTTAAAAGCCAAGAAAAAATTATTTTTAAGCTTAAATAGAAGCAAGAAAGAGGCTTCTAAAAAATTTGCAATAATTAATATTGATGTAGAGCACAGTAAAGATTTTATAGATTGTAATAAGGTTAATTTAATTACTTACGGAATAGAAAAAGAAGCTAAGGTTAGAGCCAAGAAAATAAAAATGAAGCTTAAAAGTTTGTCATTTATAGTGGAAACACCTATTGGGGATACTGAGATATTATTAAATTTTGGCGGAAAATACAATGTATATAATGCTTTGGCAGCTATAGCAACAGCTATTACTCAGGATATCCCCCTTAACATAATTTCCAGAGCTTTTAATAAATTTTATGGAGCTCCGGGGAGATATAAGTTACTTGAATATGGTCAGAATTATACTATTGTTATAGATTTTGCTCACAATTATCATGGATTAGGAAGTATATTGCAGAATTTACGTAATTTTGCTCCCCATAAACTAATTACTGTATTTGGACATGGTGGAGAGAAATATAATAAGGTAAGAGCTACCATGGGAGAAGTTATAGGAACATATAGTGATTACCTAGTAATAACTGCTGATAATCCTAAAAGTGAAGACCCTGTGAAAATTGCACGAGAGATTGAGGCAGGGGTTAAAAAAACAGATAAAGATTATATTATAATTACTGATCGGGTAGAGGCTATTAAACATGCTTTAGAAAAAGCCGAAGAAGGGGATATAGTATTAATAGCCGGAAAAGGACCCGAGAATGAGCAGATTTATCATAACAGAGTTGTCCATCATAATGATGAAGAAGTAGTGAAAAATATTTTAACAGGGAGATAAAAGATTGGAAAATTGTAAAATTGGAGAGTTGATAAAGGTTGTCTCGGGAAAGATAATTCAGGGAGACCAGGATTGTTTAATAAATAGGATTTCCATAGATAGCCGAACTTTAACTCCCGGTGATTTATTTTTTGCCATAATTGGAGCCAATTTCGATGGACATAATTTTATTATTGAAGCTTTCAACAAGGGAGCGGTTGGGGTAGTAATCTGTAAAGGTGCGAGCACTTTATTACAGAATGAGCAAATAGATAAAAATAAAATAATCATAGAAGTAAAGGATACTCTTTCTGCCCTGCAGGATTGGTCCAAGCACTATAAGGACAAATTTAGAACTTTTAATATTTGTATAACCGGCAGTAACGGAAAGACCACGACCAAAGAAATTATTGCTCATATCTTATCTCAGAAATTTCCTCTTTTAAAAACCTCTGGAAATTACAATAATGAAATCGGAATTCCTCTTACTCTGTTACAGCTTACTAAATTACATAAGCTATTAGTGGCAGAGATGGGAATGAGGGGTTTGGGTGAAATAAGAACTCTTACCAATTTTATTCCTCCTGATTTAGCAGTGATTACTAATATCGGAGAAGCTCACATCGGTCTATTAGGCTCAAAAGATAATATTTTTAAGGCTAAATCGGAATTATTACAATCATTGGATAAAGACGGTATAGCCATTCTAAACAGAGACGACCCTTATTTTTTTAAGATGTCAAAAATTGTTAAAGACAAGAAGGTATATACCTTTGGCATTGAGAATAAGAGTGAAATTATGGCTCGTAATATCAGAATAGTCAGTGATAAAGGAATGAGATTTGCCCTTGAAGTGCAAAATGGTAAAAGCAAAGAAATATATTTTCCCTTATTGGGAAGGCATAATATTTATAATGCCCTTGCTGCTTCTGCGGTCGCTTTTGCCCTGGGAATAGAATTGGATTTAATTGAAAGAGGATTATCTTCTTTTAAACCATTAGACCTGCATATGCAATTGAGCAACTTTTATAATGGTATTAAAATATTGAATGATTCTTATAATGCGAATCCCTTATCAGTAAAAAGCGCTTTGGAAACTTTAGCAGAAGTCGCGCAAAACAATAGAAAGATAGCTATTTTAGGGGACATGCTGGAATTAGGAGAAAAGACCGACTTTTACCACCGGGAAATAGGAAAAGAAGTAGCAAAATTGTCTATTGATGCCCTAATAACTGTGGGTCAGGGGGGAAAGATAATTGCTCAGTCTTCCAAAGAAGAGGGGATGGTAAAAGAAAGAGTTTTTTCTTTTGAGAAAAATGAGAAGATGAATTTAGTCAAAAAGCTATTAAGTCTGACCAAACCCGGAGATTTTATCCTATTAAAAGGTTCTCGAGAAATGAAAATGGAAGATATTTTAGAATTTTGGCAAAAAGAGTATCAAAAAAATAGTCCTGCCTAAGGAGGAGATAATGACCTATTGGCCCTTAACTTTATTAGTTTCGTTTATAATTCCGGTTATTGCTCTGCCGTTATTTATAAAATATTTAAAAAAAAAGAATATGGGACAGAAAATTCGTCAGGAAGGGCCAGATCTTCATCAACATAAAATAGGAACGCCCACCATGGGAGGAGTAATAGTTATTCTAGCTTTAGTAATAATAGTTTGGTTCCTTGTTCCTTACAATAAATATGTTTTATGGTCGTTAGTTGCCACTGTCGGTTTTGGTCTTATCGGTTTAATTGATGATTTAATAAAATATGTTAAGAAACGATCATTGGGTCTTCTTACTATGCAGAAGTTGTTCCTTCAAATTATCTTTGCTTTAATAGTTACCTATTGTGTCCAACAAAACACTGATTTAGGTACAGAAATTTGGCTTCCTTTTTTCAAAAACAGTATAAATTTGGGCAGAATGTTTATTCCTTTTGTAGTTTTAGTATTGGTTAGTTCGGTTAATGCGGTAAATTTAACCGACGGCTTAGATGGGCTGGCAGCCGGGTTAATAATTATTGCCATGCTAAGTTTTGCTTTAATTGCCTATGTCCAAAATATATTGCCCATGAGCTTGTTTTCCCTGATAGTTGCCTTTACCTCTTTTGGTTTTTTAATCTATAATTTTTATCCAGCCCGGATATTTTTAGGAGATGTAGGTTCTTTGGCTTTAGGCGGAGCGCTTGCTTCGGTAGCAATTTTTACCAGAACAGAATTGTTTTTACTGATAATAGGTGGGGTATTTGCGATTGAAACCTTATCAGTGATACTTCAGGTTGTTTCGGTAAAATTAAGGGGTAAAATAATTTTTAAGATGAGTCCTATTCATCACCATTTTGAGCTTTGTGGTTGGAAAGAACCTAAAATTATTATTAGATTTTGGATAGCGGGGTTAATTCTGGGTTTTATTGGTTTAATTAGCTATTTCTAGCGTGGAACGTAGAGTAAGATTAGCGTATAGCGTTTAGCGTACAGCGTAGAGTTTAAACAGACATTTTAATTATATACTGAATTAATACAGGTTGATAGGGAATATATATTGAAAACAAAAAGTTTTAAAGATTTAATAGTTTGGCAAAAGGCTTATAGATTAGTCTTAGAAGTATATAAAATTACCAAAGCTTTCCCAAGACATGAAATATATGGTTTGACTCAACAGATGAGAAAAGCAGCAATTTCTTTACCTTCAAATATGGCTGAAGGATATGGAAGGAAACATAAAGCAGAATATCAACAATTTTTATCTATAGCCTATGCTTCATTGTTGGAATTAGAGACTCAGTATTTATTATCTCTTGATTTAAATTATATGAATAAAAATGAAATTATTGAAAATCTTATAAAAGAAGTTGGCAGTATGCTATACAGAATGATTTATCCTATACGCTAAACGCTATACGCTCTACGCTAAAAATGCTAAACGCTAAACGCTGTACGCTCTACGCTAACTATTACTAACGACTAAGTATGGAGTTGTAATGAGATGTTAATAGAAAAAAAATCTCCTGATTTATGGCTTTTTATAGTAGTAATTTTACTTATGGCTGTTGGCCTATGTATGGTTTTTAGTTCAAGTTACATTATGGCTTATAAATGGTATGGAGATAGTTATTATTTTTTAAAAAGACAATTAATTTACACTATAATAGCTTTAATAACATTTTTTTTCGCTATATATACCGATTATCATTATTATAAAAAATTTGCTCTGCCTACCTTAATTTTATCCATTGCATTGCTATCGATGGTATATGTTCCCAGTATCGGGAGGGCTGCCGGTGGGGCAAGTAGATGGATTAAGATAGGATTTTTTTCTTTTCAACCTTCCGAAATTGCTAAATTTGCTTTAATCCTATATATGGCAGAATCTTTAACCAGAAAACAAGTAAAAGATATAAAAACCTTTATTAGAGGGGTATTACCCACTTTAATTATTATGTTAGTCATGTTTTTATTAATCTTGAATGAACCAGATTTTAGCACTTCCCTAATTATTTTGTGTATTTCTTTTATTATGTTATTTATTGGGGGTACCAGGGTAATTCAGCTTTATGCCTTGATAGTTGTAGCAATCCCCTTGGGAATTTTAATATTATCAAGAGAAGAATATAGAAGAGTGAGATTGCTCTCCTTTTTGGATCCATGGAAAGACCCTCTAGATAGCGGGTTTCATATAATTCAATCTCTATTAGCCTTAGGGAGCGGGGGAATTTTTGGAATCGGATTGGCAGAGAGCAAACAAAAATATTTCTATCTTCCCGACCAACATACTGACTTTATTTTCTCTATAATCGGTGAGGAATTAGGGTTTATAGGTACTGTAGTAATAATTATTCTCTTTACAATATTGTTGTGGCGTGGATTCAGGATAGCCTTAGATACTTCTGACCAATTTGGAACTTTACTGGCTGCGGGCATTACTTCTATGATAGTTTTTCAAAGCATTATAAATATTGGCGTGGTAACCAAGATGATTCCCACTACTGGCATTACTTTACCCTTTATCAGCTATGGGGGTTCATCTCTAATTGTAAATATGTTTTGCGCGGGAATTTTATTAAATATTTCCCGGTATAAAACAATAGAATAGGGAGCGTAATTGATGGCATTAAAGGTGATAATTTCGGGTGGCGGAACAGGGGGGCATATATATCCAGGAATTAGTTTAGCTTACGAGATAAAAGACAGAGACATAAAAAACGATATTTTATTTGTAGGAACTGAAAGGGGCATGGAATCAAAACTTGTTCCTCGGGAAGGTTTTAAAATTATAAAAATTAAAGCCCGGGGGATCCAAGGAAAAATATGTTTTGAAAATTTAGCGGCTATGGTCATTTTTTTAGTTTCTTTATTTCACTCATATAAAATTATAAAAAAGTATAAACCGGATATAGTTATTGGAACGGGGGGCTATGTAAGCGGCTCGGTTGTTTTGATAGCCGCGATATTAGGTATTCCAACTTTTGTTCATGAGCAGAATGTAATACCCGGGATTACCAATAAATTTTTATCTCGTATTGCCAGAGCAACATTTTTAAGCTTTAATCAGTCAAAAAAATATTTTAGTAATAAAGCAAAATTGATTTTTACGGGCAATCCCATACGTTTTAAAAACATTAAACAAGGCACAGACAGAGAGTATAAAAAAGTTAACCTTGATTCTTCAAAAAAAACTATATTGGTATTGGGAGGTAGTAAGGGAGCAGCCTCAATTAATAGAGCTGTTCTGGGAGGTATCGATTTAATAAAAGAGGTTATAAAAAACGACTGGCAAGTTTTATTGATTAGCGGGCAAGATGATTATGATAACATGATGGAAATAGTGGGAGAAGACCATAAAATATTTTCGGTAGAATCTTATCTGCATGATATTGAAAAAGCCTACTCACTGGCTAATTTAGTAATCTGTCGAGCGGGAGCTACAACTTTAGCTGAGATTGGGGCCTATGGTTTACCGGCAATTTTAATACCTTACCCTTATGCTACCCATGATCACCAGGGAATCAACGCTAAAATTTTTGAAAGAGAAGGGGCTGCAATATTAATTTTAGAAAAAGATTTATCCGGAGAAAAATTAGCCCAGGTTTTACTAGATTTATTAAAAAATAAAAATAAATTAGAGATGATGGCTAAGAAGAGCAGAGAATTAAGTAATGTGAATTCAGCTAAGAAAATAGTGGACTATATTTCTGATTACATTAAAAAAAATTAAAAAATATATAAAAAGTATATCGTATATCGTATTTCGTATATCGAAAAAATAAAAGTGAAAAGTGGTTTTAAAAACGATATACTATATACGATATACGAAATACGAATAGAGGTGGAATTATATTTGATGAATGAAAAAAAATTACATATACATTTTATTGGAATTGGTGGATCAGGAATGAGCGGCTTAGCCTCAATTTTTCTTGATTTAGGTCATAAGATCAGTGGTTCCGATATTGTAACTTCAAAGATAACTAAAAGATTGGCTGATAAAGGTGCAACTATTTTTATGGGTCATAATATAGATAATGTAGAAGGAGCAGATTTAATAGTAGTTTCATCGGCAATCCCCGAATCTAATCTAGAAATAAGTAGTGCCAAGACTAAGAAAATTCACATAATCAAAAGGGCTGAGATGCTGGCAAGACTTATGGATAATAAATATGGAATAGCCATTGCCGGTACACACGGTAAGAGCACCACTGCTTCCATGATAGGTCTATTATTAGAAAAAAGCGGTTTCGATCCTACCATAGTAGTGGGAGGAGAGCTAAACAATTTTAAAAATAATGCTAAATTAGGGAAAGGAAATTATATAGTTGTAGAAGCCGATGAAAGTGATGGATCGTTTTTGGAATTGAATCCACACATAGCTATAGTTACCAACATAGAAGATGACCATTTAGATCATTATGAAAATATGGAAAATATTCTAAAAGATTTTGGCAAATTTATTGATAAAGTTCCTGATAATGGACGAATCATCTTGTGCAAGGATTGCGATAATGTGAAGGAACTGGTAAAACAATATGGGAGAAGCTATGTTTCTTATGGAATATTTACTGAAGCGGATTTAATGGCTAAAGATATAGAATTAAATAAGTTAAATTCTAAATCAGAAATATACTGGCGGAGTGAAAAAATAGGTGAACTCTATTTAAAGGTTGCTGGATATCACAATATTTTAAATGCTTTAGCGGCAATTGCTGTTGCCCTGGAACTGGGAATAAGTTTTACGGAAATTGCTAAGACATTGGAAACCTTTCAGGGAGTACATAGAAGAATGGAAATTGTTGCCAGTACTGATAACGACATATTAATTATGGATGATTATGCTCATCATCCTACCGAGATTAAAGCAACTTTGAGTTCCTTAAGAAGCAGCTGGCAAAATAGAAGAATAATTGCCGTATTTCAGCCCCACCGCTACAGCAGAACTAAACTATTAGCAGAAAAGTTTGGTAAGGCATTTTTTGACGCCGATTGTGTAATTATTAATGATATTTATTCAGCCAATGAATCACCGATTTCTGGAATTAGCGGAGAGACCATATTTAGGGAAATTGAAAAAACCAACCACAGACAGATAAAATATTTGCCTTCCAAAGACAATATTTTAAGTTATCTATATGAAATTATTCAACCCGGAGATATAATAATAACTATAGGGGCGGGAGATATTTGGACTGTTGGCCAGGAATTGGCTAAACAATTGAAGAAAACAAAGGAATTTTGATTTGATTTGAAAATGAACATAAATATAGATATTATAAAAAATGAGTGTAAAAAACAAGGAATTGACCGTATAATTAAATATGATGAGCCATTGAAGAATCATACCTCATTAAGAATTGGCGGACCTGCTGATGTTTTTTGCAGCCCTGGTAATATCGAAGATTTAAAAAAAGTCGTTTCCATTTTCAAAGAATATAATACACCTTTCTGGATTATTGGAAATGGAACAAACTTATTGATCTTGGATAACGGGATAAGAGGTTTGGTAATCAACCTAAATAAAGATTTTAAAAAAATAGAATTTTCTGATAAAATTATAAAAGTAGGTGCAGGAGTTTCATTAGCGTATCTGAGCAAGATGGTTTTGAATAGAGAATTGAGCGGATTAGAATTTACTTGTGCTTTTCCAGGGACCTTGGGCGGAGCAATAATTAATAATGCCAGTTTTAAAGGAAATTGCATGGCAGATGTAGTACAAAATGTAACTTTTTTAACCCGAGAAAATAAAATAGAAAGAACATCCAAATCTAATTTAAAT
>JAKLPU010000100.1:0-4735 GCA_022013755.1 Candidatus Atribacteria bacterium
CCAAACCCAAAGAGGTAGGCAGGGCAATGTTACATTTTTTAGAAAAGGTGGGAGCCAGCCCCGGTCGTTCCGGTCATCGGCTTTCTATTGAAGCCGGACGCCTACTTTATCAGACTCGGGAAAGTTTAGCGGAATTACTTAATGTTATCGACCCCTTGAGAATTATATTTACTTTAAATGTAACTGAGGCATTAAATCTTACTTTAAAGGGGTTGCTGCGACCCGGAGACCAGGTAGTTACCAGCAGCATGGAACATAATTCGGTTATGCGGCCTCTTCGAGAGTTAGAGAAAAAAGGGGTAGAGGTTATGGTGATTCCTTGCTCTCCGCAGGGGGTACTTGTCCCTGTTAATATAGAGAGAGCGATTAAAAAAAATACCAAGTTGGTTGTGTTAAATCACGGATCTAATGTGATAGGTAGTATATTGCCTATTTCTATTGTAGGAGAAATAGCCAGGAAGCATAATATTCTTTTCTTGGTAGATACAGCTCAAACAGCTGGTTGTTACCCTTTAGATATTAAAGAGGACAATATTGACCTTTTGGCTTTTACCGGGCACAAAGCCCTCTTTGGACCGCCAGGGACAGGAGGATTGGTAATTGGAGAAAGGATGGATATTAAAAAGTTAAATCCTTTAAAAGTTGGCGGTACCGGTAGTCAGTCTGAGTCAGAAGAACAGCCAGATTTTCTGCCTGATATCTACGAAAGCGGAACTCCCAATACGGTAGGTCTAAGCGGATTAAATGAGGGCGTGCGTTTTATCCTTAAAGAAGGGGTTGATAAAATTCGTCAACATGAACTTGAGCTGACGCAAAAATTAATTGAGGGTTTAAAAGAAATTCCCGGAGTTATAGTTTATGGAGAAGACCAGGTTAAAAATAGAGTGGCGGTAATTTCTTTTAATATTAAGGACCAATTACCTTCAGAGGTAGGATTAAGGCTTGATGAGGAATATAATATTATGTCTCGAGTTGGCCTGCATTGTGCCCCGGCTGCCCATAAAACCATCGGTACTTTTCCTATAGGGACTATCCGTTTCAGTATGAGTTGGTTTAATACTTTTGAAGAAGTAGATCAGACAATTTTAGCTGTAAGAAACATTGCTCGGCGTGTATAAGTTATAAGGAGTTTTTATTAATGAAGGACAATTATAGTGTGGTAATATTTTATTCTACCAGTGCCGCGATAAGGGCGGAAAGTTTAGCCAAAAAGGATGAACTTATAGTAAAGCTTATTCCTGTCCCTCGCAATCTAAGTTCTGATTGTGGCATCTGTTTACGTTTTAATAATGAAGATAAACCAAAAATAGAAAAAATTCTACAAGACGGAAAAGTTGAATATGAAAATATTTATAAAATATAATTCCATTCGAATCGAAAAAAGAAAAATAAATTGACCAATTCACCAATCTACCAATTTACCAATTGGCTTACATGTTAGTTTACCGGTTAGATAGTCGCCCAGTCAATTTAGTCGTTAGTGAATAGTCGTTAGCATATACTATAGCGGATAAGATAATCAGTATATAGTATATAACAAAGAATGAAAGAAATAGAAATCAGTAGCCAGAATCCAGAAGTAGGGGCGTATTGCATACGCCCGTTTAGTTGCGAGCGAGACATGGTGGAACGTGAGAATATGTCTACAGGAAGTGATGATATTGAAATTGAGATACAAAATTTGGTTGGAAAAGAATGGAGAAAAAGCCTTTGGAGATGGCCCCTTGGATATCCTTCATCGGGTAGAAAGGACCGGTTCGTTAAGACAGGCGGCAGAGGAAATAAATATGTCTTATTCCCAAGCCTGGAATCTAATAAAAGATTTAGAAAAAAGATTAGGATTTAATCTTTTAAAAAGAAAAGTCGGGGGAGAAAGAGGAGGAGGGTCAGAGCTTACCGAGGAAGCAAGGGAATTGATGACAAAGTTTAAACTATTTCGGGAGGAAGCTGACCAAAGTTTGAATTCACTTTATAAGAAAATATTTAAAGAAAAAGATTAATCTTCTTATTTACTTTGCGTTATACAAATAAAAGTATAATAGTTATGTGGGGGTGTTATTTCAAATATTATGAAAAAGGTACCAGTTGAAAAAGCGGTGGGGATGATATTGTGTCATGATATTACCCAAATTATCCCTGGGGAATTTAAAGGTACGGCTTTTCGGAAAGGTCATATTATCCAGAAAGAAGATGTAGAAAAATTATTGGAGTTAGGAAAAGAACAGATATATATATGGGAACCGAAAGCAGGAGAAATTCACGAAGACGAAGCGGCTCTCCGCATAGCCCGGGCAGTAGCGGGAGGAAATATAGGGTATGATGAACCCAAAGAAGGGAAATCTACTTTAAAATCAGCAGAGAGAGGATTGTTAAAGATTAACTCAAACCTTTTATACCGGATAAACTCTATTAAAGATATTTCCATAGCTTCTCTCCCTCAGAATTTTATTGTAGAAAAAGGGCAAAGGTTAGCGGGGGTAAGAATTATTCCCCTGACTACCAAAGAGGAAAATTTAATTCAGATGGAAGATTTATGTCAGAAAAAAGAAAAGGTCTTTGAAATTAAAAAATATAAAAAATTAAAAGCTGCCCTGATAACTACTGGTAATGAAATATATAAAAAAAGGATTCAGGATAAATTTGGGCCGGTAATGAGAAAAAAATTAGAATTTTTTCAAGCCCAATATCTTGGCCAAACTTTTTGCCCCGATGATATAGAGGAGATTAAAAAGGAAATTTTACATTATAAGCAGCAAGGGGCTGATTTAATAATACTGACTGGAGGGATGTCCGTAGACCCTGATGACCTTACTCCCGGGGCAATAAGAAGGAGTGGGGCTAAAGTAGTAACTTATGGTGCCCCGGTACAACCGGGGAATATGTTTATGATGGCTTATCTGGGGAACACTGTTTTGTTAGGAGTTCCCGGTTGTGCTATGTATTACAGGACTACCATTTTAGATGTAGTGTTACCCCGAATTTTTGTAGGAGCAATTTTAACTAAAGAAGATTTTGTAAAGATGGGAGAAGGAGGATTTTGTTTAAACTGCGAAGTTTGTCGTTATCCCCAATGTTTTTTCTGTCGGTGAAATAAAAAGGAGAGAGAAGAAGATGGATTTTTATAATGATATAAAAGAGAGATTTTTTAATCTAATTAAAGAGAAGGATCTAATGTCTTCAAAGGTAGAAGTGGTAAGTGCCCGGACATTAACCCACCAAGAAGTTATCGGAAAACCAGAGCGGGATGATTTTCCTCTATTAAAAGGGAAAGAAGTAATGCTTCAAGCAGATTTTAAAGGGAGTTTAGGCCAGGCCTTTACTGATATGCCGGGAAATTATAGTGGCGGTTTACAGGAAGTTTTAGCCATGCCTCTGGATAATAATTTTAAGAGGGCAGTTTTTATTGCTACTTTAAATGCTGTGTTGCGATACCTAAATTATATTTCTAAGACAGTTCACTGTAAAGATAAAGAACCGGGAGAGTGTGCTGCTCACCTGGTAGATTATATCAAAGAGCGATTTGGCAATCCCCGCATCGCTTTTATCGGGATGCAACCAGCTATGGTGGAGGCCTTAGCAGCTCAATTTGAAATTAGAGTAGTAGATTTAGATCCAGATAACGTGGGGCAAAAAAAGTGCGGGGTATTAATAGAGGATGCTGCCCATACCAAAGAAATATTATCCTGGGCAGATGTGATTTTAGCTACCGGGACTACTGTGGTTAATGATACTCTAACTCCGCTTTTAATAGAAAAGCCAATTATATTTTACGGGGTTACTATTGCCGGGGTTGCCTATCTTAAAGGGTATGAGCAGTATTGTTTTTGTAGTCACTAAAAAATAGGGGTCAGGTCTTCACATTTGACATAACATTTTTGCTATCTTATGTAGGAATAAGTTATGTCAAATGTGAAGACCTGACCCCATACTCACCACTCACATACTCACGGACATTAAAATAAATAACGAAAGAGGAAAATCAATGAAAAAAGTTTTTATATTATTATTAATATTTGGGTTGTTGGTTTTTGCGTCCTTTGGTGAATGTGCTCCCCTAAAATCAGCTCCCATCGGCATGGCGGTGGAGTTTATGGACCATGCTGCCTGTGCGTATATAAGTCAGGACAAAGGCTGGTTTGAGGAAGAAGGCATAAACTTTACTTCTTATGAGAGTTACGTAACCGGGATGGCTTTAGCTTCTGCTTTAGCTCGAGGTGATATCCAGGTGGCCTATATATGCCTGGTACCAGCCATAAATGTCTATGCCAATGCTAAAGTTCCGATAAAGATAGTTGCCGGTACACATAAGTATGGTTATGGCTTAGTGGTTAATCCTGATAAGATAAAAAGTGTTAAAGACTTAGAAAGATCGGATATTCGCATTGGTTGTGTCAGGGAAGGTGGGGCTGTAGATGTACTTCTTCATAAGACCATAGATAAATACAATTTAGATGAAGGGAAAATATTAAGTAATATCCAGCGGATGAACCCACCAAAGCAAGTTCTGGCTATCAAGATAGGACAATTAGATGCTGCTTTTCTCCCTGAACAATGGGCTACTATGGCTGAGGAGTTTGGTTTTAAAATGCTGCTGATGAGTCAAGAGATATGGCCTGAAATGCAGGGGAGTGTTCTGGTGGTTAAGGAAGAATTGATAAGAGACCATCCTGAAGTCGTTGAAAAATTAGTAAAGATATCACAAAAGGCGACCGATTGGATTAATCAGCATCCTCAG
>JAKLPU010000101.1:0-4721 GCA_022013755.1 Candidatus Atribacteria bacterium
AATTCTTCCCAACACATCATCTGATTTTATAGTCAAAAGTTCCTGGAGATTGTAAGCAGCACCGTATCCTTCTAAAGCCCAAACTTCCATTTCACCAAATCTTTGGCCTCCAAACTGTGCTTTCCCTCCTAAAGGTTGTTGGGTAACCAAAGAGTACGGGCCGGTAGAACGAGCATGTATTTTATCAGCTACTAAATGAGCTAATTTTAAAATATAGCTGTAACCTACAGTAACCCTTAGGTCAAATGGCCTACCTGTTCTACCATCATAAAGAATTGTTTTGCCGTCTTTGGGTAGACCTGCTTCTATTAAAGCTTCTTCAATTTCCTCTTCTTTTGCGCCGTTAAAAATAGGAGTTATAACTCTAAGACCTAAAGTTTTAGCAACCCAGCCTAAATGTACTTCTAAAACTTGCCCCACGTTCATCCGAGAGGGAACTCCTAAAGGATTCAATACTATTTCTATTGGTGTGCCATCTGACATAAAGGGCATATCAACCTCAGGCAAAATTTTGGCAATAACTCCTTTATTTCCATGTCTTCCCGAAATCTTATCCCCTTCTGAAATCTTTCTTTTTTGGGCAATAAATACTTTTACTAATTGATTTACTCCCGGGGGAAGGTCGTCATTATTTTCCCTGGAAAATACTTTTACACCTATAACCTTTCCTTTTTCACCATGGGGAATTCGGAGAGAAGTATCTCTTATTTCTCTAGCTTTTTCCCCAAAAATTGCTCTCAACAATCTTTCCTCTGGCCCTAAATCAGTTTCCCCCTTAGGAGTTACTTTTCCTACTAAAATATCGCCTGATTCCACCTCTGCTCCAATTCGAACTATTCCTTTTTCATCTAAGTTAGATAGGCTGCCTTCCCCGATATTAGGGATATCACAAGTTATTTCTTCCTGTCCTAATTTAGTATCCCGTGCTTCACACTCCTGTTCAGAAATATGAATAGAGGTGAAAGTATCTTCTCTAACTAATTTTTCACTAATTAAAATAGCATCCTCAAAATTATAGCCTTCCCAAGGCATATAAGCTATTAAAACATTCCTACCCAAAGAAAGAAGCCCTTCAGAAGTTAAGGGACCATCAGCAAGCACATCTCCCTTCTTTACAATCATTCCTTCTTCTACTAAAGGTATCTGATTTATACAAGTTCCCTGATTAGAACGAACGAATTTTTTTAATATATATTCTTTTTGGATATTTTCAGTATTTTCAATAATTATTTTGTCCGCACTTATTTCTTTCACCAAGCCATCATCTTGGGAAATAAGGACTGCACCTGAGTCGACAGCAACTTTATTTTCCATTCCCGTTCCCACTAAAGGAACTTCGGGTTTTATTAAAGGTACAGACTGTCTCTGCATATTAGTACCCATTAAGGCTCTGTTCGCATCATCGTGATCTAAAAAGGGTATTAAACTAGCTGAAATGCTGGCAATCTGTTTGGGAGATACATCAATAAAATCTATTTCATCTGGCAGACACTCAATAATGTCTCCTCTAAAGCGGCAAGGTACATCGTTTTGTGAAATTTTGTTATCTTTATCTATTTTTATATTTATTTGAGCAATTTTATATTTATCTTCTTTATCGGCGGAGAGGTAAACGATCTCATCAGTTATTTTCCCTTCTATTACCCTAAAATAAGGCGTTTCAATAAATCCTAATTCATTCACCCTTGCATAAATACAAAGAGATCCTATTAATCCAATATTAGGGCCTTCAGGAGTCTCAATGGGACAAATTCTGCCATAATGAGTATGGTGAACATCTCTCACTTCAAAGCCCGCTCTTTCTCTGGTTAAGCCTCCTGGGCCTAAGGCAGAGAGTCTTCTTTTATGAGTAATTTCAGATAAAGGATTAGTCTGATCCATAAACTGAGAAAGCTGACTACTCCCAAAAAACTGTCTAATAGTGGCTAATAATGGCCGTGCATTTATCAAGGCTTGGGGAGTAATAGCAGAAACATCAGGTTGGATAGTCATCCTCTCCCGAATCACTCTTTCCATCCTGTTTAATCCAATGTAAAATTGATCCTGAAGTAACTCGCCAACTGTCTTTATCCTTCTATTCCCTAAATGATCAATGTCGTCTATATACCCAATTCCTCTATATAAATTGACTAAATACCTTAAAGAAGCGACAATATCCTCTCTTGTTAACGAAGGACCCTTTTTTATTTTTATCTTTTCTTTACATTTTTTTATTTTGTATAATAAGGCATTAGTTAATTTATCACCTGTACTACAAATTACTTCACCTGTTTTTGAATTAATTATTTCTTCAGCAACAATCGCATCTATAATCCCTTCATTAATTCCTTCACTCAGTTTATCAACAATTGGCATTAAAGCTTCGTCTTTCTCATTAAAAATAGTTATCGTTTCGTTTTCATAATTCAACACTTTTATCTTTTCAATTCCTGAGTTAATTATTGCAGAAAATGTTTTCTGATTGATTTTTTCTTCTGCCTTTACAATTATTTTATTATTGTTAGGATCAACAATGTCTTCGGCTGCGATTTTACCTAATATCCGATCTTCAAAGTTTAATTTCCTATTCATTTTATATCTTCCGACTTTTGCTAAATCATATCTTTTAGGATCAAAAAGTAATCTATAAATTAATTGACGAGTATTTCTTTCAGTCGGAGGTTCGCTGGGTCTTAATCTTCTAAACATTTCTATCAGGGCTTCTTTTTCATTGGATGTATTATCTTTTTCTAAAGTTGCTTTTACAATCTCTTCATAATCAAAAAGTTCCATTATTTCTTCATTGTTTTCATATCCTAATGCTCTTAATAGGGTAGTTGCTGGAATTTTCCTTTTTTTGTCAATTCGGACATAAATCATGTCGGAAGAATCAAATCCAAATTCTAACCAGGATCCACGATTAGGAATAATTTTAAATTTATACAATGATTTGCTATTTTCACTTTTTTCTTCATCAAAATAAATACCGGGAGATCTTATTAATTGATTTACTATCACTCTTTCTGCTCCGTTAATAACGAAGCCTCCGTTTTCGGTCATAAGCGGTAACTCGCCCATAAAGACATCTTGCTCTTTAATTTCACCTGTCTTCTTGCTGATTAAATTTATCTTAACTTCTAAAGAAGAAGAATAAGTTCCACCTTTCTCCCAACATCCGTAAGCAGAATCTTTACATTCCCCCAGTGAATAACTAATAAAATCTAAAATCAGATTACCGGTAAAGTCTTGAATGGGAAAAATGTTTATAAAAACTTCCTGCAACCCTTGCTTTTTTCTTTTATCAGGCGAAACAAACCTTTGTAAAAAATCTTCAAAAGATTTTTTTTGTATATCCAATAAATTGGGGATTGGACATAATTCAGGTATTTTGGAATAATCTTTCACTTGATTATATTTATTGTGCACCGCAAAACACCAACCTTTATATAATGATTAAAATATTAAAATAATAGTAACATAAATAATAGTCAGATAATAGATTCTCAAAATTTAAAATTTGTTTATAAAGTATAGATGAACTTTTTAGCGACCATCTTATTATTTTTTAGATTTTTTAAAAACAAAATAATTACCCAGATAAAATATAGCATTTAGATTGAGGGGGTATATTTATTTCCGTAAACTATCATTTTATCATTTAGTAATTAAAAATGCAAGAAGATACTCTTTAAAAAATTTTAAAGAGTATCTCCGATATTGCTAAAAACTATCTTCTATTTTATTTCTACAACTGCTCCAACCGCTTCTAATTTTCCTTTTATTCCTTCGGCCTCTTTCTTGTCCACATGTTCTTTTACTGTATTCGGTGCACCATCCACTAAGTCTTTAGATTCTTTTAAACCTAAGGCAGTAATTGTTCTTATTTCTTTTATTACTTTAATCTTATTTGGCCCAACTTCTTTTAGTACTACTTCGAAATCGGTCTTTTCTTCTTCTTTGACTTCGTCTGATGCAGCTGCACCACCAGCATTAGCAGGCATGGCAACCGGTATAGCAGCAGTTACTCCGAATTTTTCCTCTAAAGCTTTAACTAAATCAGCTAATTCTAATACGCTCAACTTCTCTATCTTTTCTAATATTTCCACTGATGCACTCATTTCAGGTTTAGATTGTTTTTCCTCAGTAACTTTTTTATCTTTTTTAGTAGCGACTTCTTTTTTTTCTACCATTTATTTCACCTCCTCCCAAAATCGTATCTCGTATCTCGTATATTGTATATCGAAAAAAGCTTTTATTTTATCCTATCTGCCCGGCATGTAATACTTCATATTATATTTTTGCATAAAACTTTATGATGCTTTCGCTTTTTCCTTTTGCCTTTTTACTGCTTCCAAAGTATAAATCAACCCTCTTAACGGTCCTTGTAAGATAAATACTAAAGAATAAAGCGGAGATTTTACTCCGTTAATCATTTGGGCAATAAGGACATCTTTTAAAGGCAGAGAAGCTATTTCTATAATTTTCTCCGGACTAAAAACTCTTCCGTCTATCAGACCAGATTTGATCTTTAAGTCAATTTTATTTTTTTTAAAATACTCTTTTAGCAATCTAGCCGGGGCAACTCCATCATCGCTGCAGAAAGCCATTGCGGTACAACCGATTAGATCTTTGGTCAGATCCTCTACGTTCAGTTCTTCGCTGGCTTTTTCTATTAAAGTATTTTTGACTATTTTAAACTCTACCTTCTTCTCTTTTAATTCATTTCTAAGGCTGCTAATCTG